>CAZWPI010000063.1:0-9075 GCA_964636055.1 uncultured Candidatus Bathyarchaeia archaeon | reverse complement strand
TCCTTTAACGAGCCAACTGCTGAAGGCGCAAGAATCCTTTGGACCCCGAGCTTCTTCAAAGCGAAAATGTTAGCTCGCGAATTAACATCCGTTGGTCTTATCGTGTGCTTCTTCGCGTGCCGCGGCAAAAACGCCACATGCCTGCCCGCTAATTCGCCTATTGTAATTACGTCAGATGCCGCGCCGTACGGCGTGTCCACGGTTACTTCCTCAATGTTCTTGAGCAGTTCTGGGTCGTAGAGACCTGTTCCGCCGATTATGCCGATTTCAGCTTGCATGGAACTTTACTTCAAGCATTCTACTTATAAAAATAGCGACGAAAACGCCCGCGAAGTGTTATTCCTTGCGTATTACTTCGAACTTTTTCGGGTCACCTTTTATGAAACCTATAACCTGAAGCGCAAAATTCAACGTAACAGTTACGTAACTTGCCAGAATGCCTCCGACAGCGTGCTTCCACCCCATAATCTTGCCGATAGTGTATCCCCTGATAGCGAACCACAAAATCAAAGTAGCATACGTAAAAGGCAAAACCACATCAGGAATATTGATGATGCCTAAGTACTTCAGCGGCACACCCAACGTTGACAGAGCATACAGCCACAACCCTGAATAACCGAAAACACCTATCCGCAACCTGTTCTTGAGAGGAAGCAGCTTATACCGCAAAATCCTAAGCTGACCCCACATCCATCGCCTCCTCTGAACAACCGCATCGTTGAAAGTTAAAGGCGGTATGATGTAAATTTTCTTTTCCGAATTAAAAGTCGAGAACCCGCGCAACGACGCCTTCTGGAAATAGAACAGGTCCTCACTGCTTATCAGCTTAATCTTCGGATCAGGCGAGTAATCGCTCAAATCATAAGAAATGCTCTGGTCAACCTTGCTGACCATGCAGGTCCCTTCACCATGCGCCCAAATCGGCTCCTCAATATTGGTGAAGAAGTTGCAGAACATCCCACAAGCGACACACCGCTCATAACCAATAAGCGTGGTCAAAACGCCTTTCACCGTTGGTGCGATGGTGCCAATCATGATGTCGGCATCTACCGTTAAACCTTCCTCCATAAAATCTTTACTCGGCAACGCATCATCATCGCCCTGAAAGAGCATGTAGTTAAGGCTTAATGTGCCGTCGGCAACCATTTTCTGCCTAAGCCTGCGTGCATACTCCAGCGCTCTTGACTTGTACAAGTCATCGCATTCAAACGAGGCTGGAACAACCACGACTTTGTCGGCGACGTACTCCTCTTTATGCGTGTCCCATTCCTCAATAATCACCCACGTCTCAACGTCAACAGGAAGACCGTAACCTTTCACAGTTTGAAACGTTTTATTCACCATTTGGATGTTGCCTATGGTCGGTATCTGGAAAATGATTTTTTCAATGTTCTTCCTAACACTGCCTTTCCTTACGTGTTTGCGCTTCTTCATGTTGTAAGCTTTTCCAAGAAGCAACAGGGTAACGTAAAAAAACGGGGAAAGCCAGATGATAGAAATAAGGTAATCCAGTGCTATCATTTGCTAAGTCTCTGATTGTATTTTTTAATCGCCTCAAACAGCAAAGGGTTTAATCCCGCACCATGAAAAGCGGTGATTAATTGATCCAAGTTTGTGGGCAAACACTTACCCTCAAAAGGTTCACCGAACTTAAATGTTCCATACAATGATATCCGACTGTCCGCGGTCACCAACTCTGCAAGCTCACGGATGTTCAACCCAAGTTTCTGGGCAAGTTCATCTGCCTCATTCCAAAAAGTTATCAGCATTGCCAGATGTGAGTTTGAGAGAAGCTTGGCTGCTTCGCTTGTCGTCGGGTCCGTGACGAAAACCAGTTTCTTCATCGAGGAGTAAAGAGAAACTAGTTTTTCCCCATGCTCTTCGCAACATTGTCCTATTATTATTCGATCGGGATTTGCCACATCTTCGTTCGCGTACTGTTCCCTTAGAAATTCTGGATTATGTGCTATGTGCACGCCGTATTTCTTCATTAACTCTTCAATTGTGCCCACAGAGACTGTACTTTTTATGACGTACAAGCCTTGTACATGTTCTCTGATGAGATTCTGCAGGGCTTCCTCCACGGCATGCTCTGGCGTGCAAATAAACGTCAAATCCACATTTTTCTCTGGACTTTTCACGGCAGGAAAAAGGTACGGATCGAAAACGAAAACCTCATGCTTCAACCTTTGCAATAAGAAGACTTGAGCCTTACCCACGGTGCCGTATCCAATAACGTTTATTCTCATTTACCCTCTCTCACCCACTCTTTTCGGAAAGTTACTGGGATTCTAGGCGGTTTCATGTGCGTAAGACACCGCTTTGTTTTCCCCTCTCACGACGGTGACTTTAGAATATTCACAACTATTATTAAAACTATTTTCAAAAACGCCAATCTAATGGTCTCTAAAGCAGGCTATATAGGTCCAAAAAGGTTAAAAAACGGCAGTAGTGACAAATTGGCTGCCATTTCATTTTCGACCGTTAACGTTACTGCCATACGCACTGCTATACCTAAGCGTCAAATACCACACGTTTTGCGGACGCTTAATAAAAGAGGCACCCGCCAATTATTATTAATAGGAGAAAAGTTTTGTGCAACACAATCCTGAGGAGAAAAGAAAGCCGAACAGGCTGATAAATGAGAAGAGTCCTTATCTGCTTCAGCACGCTTACAACCCTGTAGATTGGTATCCATGGAGCGAAAAGGCTTTTGAGAAGGCTAAAGCCCAAGACAAGCCAGTTTTCGTTTCCATAGGCTATTCTTCATGCCACTGGTGCCATGTCATGGAAAAGGAAAGCTTTGACGACGACGAAGTGGCGAGACTAATGAACCAAGCGTTCGTCTGCATAAAGGTGGACAGGGAAGAAAGACCCGACCTGGACAGTGCTTATATGACAGTGTGCCAGGCTATGGGGCGAAGTTGCGGCTGGCCGCTTAACATCATAATGACGCCTGACAAGAACCCGTTCTTTGCCGCTAGCTACGTCCCCAAAAACAGCAGGTTCGGTCTGGTGGGAATGGTTGATCTCATTCCTCAGGTTGGAGAAATGTGGAAAACGCGCAGGTCAGACTTGGAAAACCTAGGCAGCGACATCAGGCGCAGGATAGAAATCTTCGAGAGAAGAACTCTGGGAAAAGAGTTGGGAAAGGACGTTTTGGATGAGGCCTACGAGAAGTTTGTCCTAAGCTTTGACGAGCAGAACGGCGGATTCGGGCGCGCTCCGAAGTTCCCCACGCCGCATAACCTGCTTTTCCTGCTGAGATACTGGAACCGAACCAAAGAGAAAACCGCTTTGACGATGGCGGAGAAGACCTTGCGAGCCATGCGCCTCGGCGGAATCTTTGATCAGGTAGGCTTCGGGTTCCACCGCTACTCAACAGACGCCGAATGGCTAGTTCCGCATTTCGAAAAGATGCTATATGACCAAGCGTTGCTGGCGCTGGTTTACGCCGAAGCCTACCAAGCCACGGGCGCGGGCAAGTTCAAAGTTACCGCCACGGAAGTTTTAGAGTACGTGCTGAGAGATTTGGCTTCGCCAGAGGGCGGCTTCTACGCGGCTGAAGATGCAGACAGCGAAGGTGAGGAAGGCAAGTTCTACCTGTGGACTGAAGAGGAAATCAGAAAAGCCCTGTCGCCTGAAGATGCTGATTTGGCGGTTAGACTGTTCGGCATCAAAGCGTCGGGAAATTACGCTGAGGCGGTTCGAAAGCGGAACGGCGCGAACATACTTCACGTCGCAAAACCGCTGGAGCAGCTTGCCTCGGAATCACAGTTAACCCTTGACGAGCTTATTCTGAGGCTGGGAAGGATTCAGAATTCGCTTTTCAAAGCCAGAGAAAAACGGGTTCACCCAGCTAAGGACTACAAGGTTTTGGTGGACTGGAACGGTTTGACGATTGCCGCTTTGGCAAGAGCCAGCGGCGTTTTCGGTGAACCGCGATACCTGCAAGCCGCAGTCACAGCCGCTGGTTTCATCTTGGAGAAGATGAAGGATGAAAACGGAACGCTTTATCATCGTTACGCAAAAGACGAAAGGGCGATAGAGGGGTTTCTTGATGATTATGTCTTTCTTGTGTGGGGGCTACTGGAGGTTTATGAAGCATGCTTTGAAGAGGCGTACTTGCAGGCGGCAGTGGAGTTGACCAAGACGATGGTCGTTCGGTTTTGGGACGACAAGGAGGGGGGCTTCTACTTCACGGCAAAAGGCGCGGAGAACGCTGTGCCCAGAAGAAAGGAAGTGTATGACGGCGCGCTGCCTTCAGGTAATTCCGTGGCGCTGCTAAATCTGCTGCGGTTGGCGCTGTTGACTGGAGACGCAAGCCATAGGGAGCTTGCTGGTCAAATGGTTAAGGTGTTTTCTGAGGACATGAAGAGAGCACCGGCGGCGCATACGTTTATGCTTGTTGGAGTGGATTTCACTGTTGGGCCAGCATACAACGTCATTTTAGTCGGTGACCCACAGGAAGATAGCATGCAAAGAATGCTTGGCGCTTTGAAAGCAGGCTATCTGCCGAGCATGGTGGTTTCGCTGCGGCGGCCTGGCAAGGCTGGTTTGGGCTACGAGAAAGTTGAGGGCAAGGCTACTGCTTACGTTTGCCGTGATCAGACATGTATGCCTCCGACTAATAAGACAGAGAAAATGTTGGAACTCCTTGCGCTGTCGTAAGTAAGCAAGCTTCTATCGGTTCATTTGTGTTGGGGAAACTGACTTGCTCGCGGAGAGGCATTATGGCTTATGTTGGCGGTGGGCGTGTCCCAAGCTTAAGCGGAAGCGTCATGGCTTGACCGTTTCGGATTATTGTTACATTGATTGTCTGGCCCGGCAAAGTACGTTCTTCCAGAAAGGTTGAAAGATCGTCCGTGCCCCTGATTCTTGTTCCGCTTAATGCTATTATTATGTCGCCTCCAATGGTGACGGATTGCCCGTCAACTGTGACCTGCTGCGTTCCTCCTTGAAGACCTGCGTCGTCAGCGGGTCCACCTTTTGTGACCTGCGCGATTAACCATCCGTAGGTTACGTTTACGTCCATCGCTTTTGCGATTTCATATGTCATATCGGTTCCCGACGCGCCTATCCACGAATGCTGATTGTAGGACCCCTCTGTTACCAAGGATTTAATTTCCCGCAAAATTGTGCTGGAAGGTATTGCGAAGCCTAAGCCTTGGGAATTGCTTACGATGGCTGTGGTTATGCCGACAACTTGGCCTTCGTAGTTCAGAAGTGGCCCTCCTGAGTTGCCGGGGTTTATGGGGGTGCTTGTTTGTATGACGTTTGCTATTGGATAGTTTGACGTTTGGTCAGTTATTGTTCTGCCCAGTGCGCTGACTATGCCTGTGGTCATTGATCCCGCTAATCCATAAGGACCGCCGACAGCTACCACTGCATCACCAACCTCTAAAGTTGATGAACTTACGATTTCAAGAGGTTTGTATTCGCTTTGCGACGCGTTGGTCGAAAGAACCGCAAGGTCAGCATAAGGGTCTGAACCGAGAACGGTGGCTCCGTAGCTGTTTCCGTTTATGAATGTCACTGTAATGTTGAGCACGTCTTGGACCACATGATAGTTCGTGATGACGACCATTTGTCCTGTAAAGTTGTAGATGAAACCTGATCCTTGTATTTGTGAATAGTAGGGGCGACGGAAAACGTCATATTGCACCGTGATTCCTTGGACTACGACGACAGAGTCTTTAACTTCCGCATACAATGGGGCAAGCGAAGCATTCTCTCCCACAATATAAGTGCTGTTTTGGTTTGCTGCATTCGGCGTGGATTGGAGATTTGACATTTGCCCTTGAAGTGCTGAGACTTGATTTTGTAGGTCGTTTACACTTCCTGAAATAGTAAAGTTGCTTATAGAGTAGCCTACAAGTCCTCCAGCTAGGAGGCTGATTATGATAATAATTGCTATGAGGGCTGACGAGAAGCGAGGTCTTTTGAGGTTTTGATCGGTAGCCAATTCTATCCCACCAAGTTTTTTATAGCTTTTTCTTGCAAGAAGGGCATACTGCGTCGCCACGTTGAGTTTTACTGCCGCAATATGGGCACGTGAGCTTCTTTTTAGCTAAATGGAGACCCTGCTTTTCCCTTGTTATTTTTCCATCATTCAAAAAGAGCAGCCTTTCAGTTTGAGCAGCCATATGGCTGTCGTGAGTTACCATTATTATGGTGGTTCCCTGATTAATGTTGAGGTTCGCAAGCAATCTAACAATTTCGTACTTGTTTTTGGAATCCAAGTTTCCCGTAGGTTCATCAGCCAAAATTATGGCAGGGTCGTTTGCTAACGCTCGTGCAATTGCGACTCTTTGCTGTTCTCCAGCGCTGAGGCGTTGGGGTCTGTGCTCTTCCCTTCCAGAAAGACCAACCATTCCCAAAAGTTCGCTTGCTCTTAGCCTTCTTTCGCTTTTGGATTTCTTTGCGCTTTCCATGGGCAGTTCTACATTCTCTCGGGCGTTCAAATACGGCAACAGATTGAAAGTCTGGAAAACAAACCCAATCTTGCTGCCTCGTATCTTGTAAAGTTCCTTTTCAGGCAAATTCGTAACGTCAACTTCATCCAACAGAACCTTGCCTTTAGTAGGTTTATCAAGACAGCCTAACATGTTCAACAGTGTCGTTTTGCCCGAACCAGAAGGTCCCATGATTGCCACAAACTCGCCTTTGTTCACTTGAAGATTGAGGTTTGAAAGGGCTTGGACATTGCGTTTACCAAGAGAGTAGGCTTTGGACAGGTTTTCTATTTTTAATACTGCTTCACTCATATCTCATAGCCTCCGCAGGTCTTGTTCTAGATGCTCTCCAAGCAGGATACAGACTTCCCAAGGTGCCCAAGAGTACAGCTGCTCCAAGCACGATGAGCATGAGTTCAGGGGTTACAGTTATGGCTGCAGACGGTGCAAAAGCCGATGCGCGCCCGAAAGTGCCTGCACCTCCAAACTGGGTTAAGGGAGGGAGCAACAATCCTGAAAGTACTGGTGCAGCCACGACGCCTATTACTATGCCAACAACACCTGCTATCAAGCTCAGCAATACGCCTTCAAGCATAAACTGATTCATCACAGTCCAGTTGCTGAAACCTAGCGCCTTAAGCGTGCCGATCTCCTTTGTTCTTTCGCGAACAGTATACAACATAACGAACAAAACTATCAAACTCGTAGCCGCAACTGCGACAACTATCTCTCCAAATGCCGTAGTTTGCATTTGACCAACAGAAGCTTCAGCATTTTCCAACGCATTATTATAACTTGTCTGCAAAGCCTGAAGCTGGTCTAAGCGCTGCTGAGCCGTGTTAACGGTGAGTTCTGGATGCAGGGAACTGATAGAACTAGCTACGTTATTGACATCTGCGGCGCTGTCAGCGAACACTTCTAGACTCGTTATATACCCAACATTGTTAGTCAACGACTGAGCGTCAGAAAGGTTCATGTACAGAGTTTGCCTATCCTCCACTCCCGAAGAGCCATGGATACCTATCACCGTAAAAGTCTGCCCTAAAATGTCAATTTTGTCGCCAACTCCGGCTCCGAAAAATCCTGTGTTATTTTCGCTCAACAGAACAACTCCGCTGTCGCCTGCCTGCAGATTTCTTCCAGCAGTTATGTTCGATGGCAGGATAGGATAGTTGTCGACAAGGTCGGAAGTCAATGGGATCCCTTCAATCACATAGTCAGGCATAAGACGAGTGAACGTCTGCCCAAAGCGTTCTGTTGTTACGTTGTGTCCTTCAGACACCTGCAGTATCGGCTCAACAGCCGCAACACCCTGAATGGAACTAATGTCGGAGTAAAGGCTTTCGTTCATGGCATTGGTTCCCCCGCCGCCGAATGGACCTGCACCAAACTCGCCAGGAGTGAAACCGCCGCCAAATTGACCTGGATTAAAATTGCCGCCACCTCCAAATTGGCCAGAGGTAAAATTTCCGCGGTTAAAGCCGAAACCTGCAAAACTTGGAGTGAGGCTGCAGTCTATCTGTGTTAATGTTTGGTTAATTGACGCTTCGGTTTGAGTAATTGTGTTTCCGAGGTTTTCGGTTAGGTTCAGCGTGGATTCTTGATTCGCGACGACACCAGCTGGGATCGATATCATAATCGCCAAGGAAAAGCCCAAGGCTATAATTACTAATAATGCTCTCACTTTGCGTCTTGAAATATTTCTAACTGCCCTTGTCACGACACCCAACTAGCTCACCTTTCAGAGCATCCCAGAAAAAAGGACAGCTAAAAAGGGAGAGCTCGGAGAGGAGAATGTGTTTCTCGCTGTAATTGTCTCTGGCGGTATTGATCGTGTGATCTTGATGGTATGTAATACTGCCATCTCCCCTTCTTGGTTGTCATTTCTCGATCAAGAGGCGAAGAATTATTAAACGATTTTTCAAAATTATACCCAAATCTTACCCTAATCAAATAATGCAAAAATAGTCTGTAGAATTATGCGCTCTTTTCGTTTTTTAAAAAAAGTTGTTACCTCTATTGAGGTGGATCTTGAATTTGACCAAAAAATGAGGAAGAAAGACGCAGCTGCTTCCCTTCTTGCACATATTTAATAAGTCGAGGCTAAGTATGGTTAAGGCTTGTCGATCACTGTCCTCGTTAGGATAACTATTTGTGTTACTTTTGCCTCTTCGATATTCACCATTACAGTCGCATGACCGGTTGTGTCTTTTTGCAGAATTAAAACTGCGCTGGTTGCTTTTGTGACAACATTGCCGTTCGCATCAACTACGTTTTTGATTATTGGTATTACTGATGTGACATTGTAGCCGTTGGTGATGAGGTTTTGCACGTCTGTGTCGTTTTCAGCTATGTTGGTTACGGTCTGTTTAAACCCTTCGCTAACCTCAATTTGCCCAAAGCCTCCAAAACCATGTCCTCCAAGACGCATGCCTTGTCCTCCGAAGCCGATGCCCTGGCAGTTCCAGCTTGGAAGAACAGTTTCATTCGTTTGTTGAGTAGCCGTAGTTGTCGCATCAGACGCTTGAGTATTCAGAGATGTGTCCCCAGTTCCAGTGGCATTGGCCATCTGTGGTATCAATATGATGCCACTTGCTATCGCAGCTATAGCTATCACCGA
>CAZWPI010000062.1:0-9125 GCA_964636055.1 uncultured Candidatus Bathyarchaeia archaeon | reverse complement strand
CTGGCAAAGCAACAAGCGAAACAGCCATAGTCAACATCAGAAACAACGCAATCGCAATAGTCGTAGCTTTAGTTTTTGAAAATGCCATCTTTCTTTCTCCTAATTTTTATTTCGCAATTAACTTTTTGCTATGAGTAACCTAATATATTTTTCCTATAAACGCCGCGTTTGACCAAAATTTACCTAAAATATTAGGCTATGTTTAAAAATATTGCACGAAGCCGAATTGACCAGGAAGAATCATTCAAAAAAGACTTACAGAAACTCGGGTAACGCCCCTGTGTAAAACCTTCTCTTTGATCATTGTAGAAATTTAGGGCTTCACAGTCATATAGATTAATGGCTTCTAAACTCCAATCCCGCGCTGAATACGAACTAGGCGAGAACATTATTCAGTCTACAAAGCAATAGGACTTTTCTCATCTGGCAAATTACATCATTAACTGGCGCATGGTGAAAACTTAGACGCTTACTTTGTTCATGATGACCGCTAACCCATCTTTCGCTACTACCTGCATTGCTTTTTTGAAACATCTGTTAGTTTTGTGCTCAATAGTCTTTTCTTTAGAGTAAGGATGCAAAATCTCTAGATACGCGTGCATCATGGCATAGATTAGTATAAAGAAACCCATCCCCCTATTGGCCCTATTACTCAATTCTTTCTCAAACGCTTTTTCTGAAACCAAGATCAGCCTTTTTTTCTTATTTGAATGTACCATCCACTTCAGGTTTTCGCAGTCCTTACATTTGCAAAAGCTAAATTTTAACGGTTTTGATTCGCTCTTCTTATCTTGCTTGTTCGATATCATTGATCGCTCAATCATATCAACGTAGAGTATGCTGGTTTCAAGTATTGCTCTCAAGAAATCCGCGTTTCTCATGATTATTCTCCGCATAATCATCTATACTCTTTTCCCTTAAAAATTCTCGGTCTTTATGGGGTACTTATAACTGCAATTCTTAGCAAGTAATTCTATCCCATCGGCTTAGGCTCCGTTGGCTGAAGCAGAACTTGCGGCTCTGGGAGAGCACTAAGAGTCAACACACCAGCCCAGCAAAACTAACCTTCCCTATTTCAAAATATAGAAGGGATTATGACTAAAACATTAATTAAGTTCGCAGAGATACATCAATCCTGTGGGGCCTGCATGCGTTTAAAGTATTGGAAGACAGGCATCCTGCTTATCAGCATTTTATTACTAGTTTTTATTACACCAGACTCGTTTGCAGCCAATTATGACCGCACTTACAGTTCTCAAGTTCAATTTGGACTTGCCAATCACGAGTTGTATGTTTCTGTGCCGTATTCCCTCTACGATTATTATCATGGTAAAACCCCTAAACTTGTTGACGACAGCGACTACGCAAAGCTTGTAACACCCGATGCAGTCAAACCTATTGCGGAGAGCCTTCGAAACCTTACGCGTGACAGCCCTCGCAGCGATGAAGCATTCACCAATGCCGTATTAACGCTGGTTCATCAGATTCCGTACGCTATTGATGATGTAAAGTATCCTGTTGAGACCCTTGTAGACAATTCGGGAAAATGTGATACGTTATCGCTTCTCGCAGCCTCAATTATGAAGGCTGGAGGTTTAGATGTTGTCTTACTTTACTTCAAACAGGTGCACCACATTAATGTCGGAGTTTACCTACCCTACGAGCCACATACCACATGGTGGTGGACACCGCCAACTGGTTACCAGTTCAACGGCAAGAAATACTGGATAGCTGAGTGCACTTCAGCAATGAACTGGAAAGTAGGCGATGTACCCCCCCTCCTGACGGATGAACAACCTTGGATTATTTCCCTTGAAAACAGCGAGATATTGTCACCTGCATGTGTTTCATCAAAATTGGGGGGTTCCTTGAACTCATCTTCCATATCCATAAATCTGTCTTCAGACCCCTTAGATTTGAGCGCGCAGGAGCGGACGCTTACAATTTCGGGTTCAATTTCACCTGCATATTCAAATGAAACAGTTGCCGTGTACTTTAGCCAAGACGGAATTTCCTACACTGCATGCGAAACGGAAACAGATAATTGGGGGAACTATTCTTTTAGTTGGAACCTCAACTCAACGGGCACGTATTATATTCGAACCAGCTGGAGCGGCAATTCAGAATGTGCTGGCGCAGACAGCGAAATACTCACAGTCTTTCTCGGCTTCCCCCAATCTTTAATTCAGTTCAAGGGACCCGACTATTACTATACTTACGGCCGCGCGTACGTTGCCTCCCATGAACTAAGTATTAGGCAAGGTGTTAAAGATTTTCTTAACGTTCAATTGTCAGGAACAGGAGTCATGCTCACCGGCGAATTCATCATATTGAAAAGCGGGCAGATAATAACAATACCGAGAATCGGGGAAACAAAAGAGAGCATTGAAAATATATCAATACCGAAAGGCTTGCAGCCACTGAGGTTACCCGATGACATTGAGCAGACAACAAATAATCAGTTCGGTTTCATCCTGCGAAACAGTGGCGGAAACAACTACACTCTAAACGTTAGAGGGTTGGACAACTATGAAATGGCTAAAATAAACCCGCTTGGCGGAAACGGGACGGCTTTCATGAACACATCTGCGTGCATAAAAGAAAACACATGGTACAAGGTCGAAGCAAGGATATCTGAGGACGAAACAACCGCCGAATTATATGATATTAATGGTACACTTTTAGAAAACATAGCAACAATAAACGATGCGGTAAACCCTAGTGAATTAGTAATATTGATAGCGAACAATACAGGTAGAGCGATAGCTTTTAAAAATTTGAACATCGAAACTCTGAATCAAACCACTCCAATACCTCAACCACCTGAGGCTGCGAAAAAAGCAGCGACTGTAGGCGAATTGTTAGCTCCGTACATTACCATTGCACTTCTTTTAGTTACAGTTTTTGCAGCTGTTGTCTACTTAAAGAAAAGAAAGTGTAGAGACCAAAACCCGACCAAAAGTTTCTTGGCAAAAAAGAAATCTTTAACACACTTCATAAGGATAAGCGCACACTCGTCAAGTACGTACTAATAATTCATAGAAAGAGAAAAAACACATCGAAAAGGCGTTTATATCGAAGGTTTTTTATCGGTTAACTGTTATATTTTTTGTTGATTGATTATGAAGACTTACATGTGTTTAAGCTGCAAGGCTGGTGCTTACAACAAAGTTCTGCAGGACCTTATGAAATTGAATGTTCCAAGAGGAGACATATTCCTACTTTTCGGTCCCATCGACATACTTGTGCAATTTAAGGGGCTCAAGGGTATAGATGAATTTTCAGAAAAATGGTTTACTCCTATACGGATGATTTGCTGCAAAGAAACTCTTGTCACAAAAACAATGACTTTTATAGTGGTGAATGAGGGAACTTCATACGTGGAAGAGCCCTTCGCTTTCATGTTTTTGAATGTTCAACCGCAACAGTTAGAAAATGCTCAACAAGCGCTTATGAAAGTGTCAGAAGTGATTTCCGCAGATGTTGTATTCGGACCTTATGATATAATAAGTCCACTGCGAGCGAAAAATCAGGTAGACCTTGAACGAGTAATCTCCAATATTCATGAAACTGTTCCTGGAATCGAAGGAGCAGCTACGACAATAGTGGCGATGATGCGCATTTAACCAACCAAATTATATAATCACCCTTTCATTATAACCCACTTCATAAAAAATGGAAATGTTAACGGGGAAGAGATTTCCACTTCCAAGAGAATTACACCCTTTTTGTTAAAACTGCGAGAAAGCTTTTGCATCATGGGCACAATGACGCATAAAGCAACATGAGAACTCGCCTATTTCAAAAGCGTTTTCTCCGCATTCTTGAACGTGTTTTTTCGAAAGAAGCATAGAAACGACGTTAATGCAATTGCGAAAAAGCTTGAAAACAGGTTGCCTATTTCTGAACAGGTATGTCTAACGCTTTTGCCAAGGCTTCGCATCGCTGCTTCAGTTCTGGAATCTCGTACTTCAGATTCTCTATCCGGTGCTTCTTGATTTCTATTTCGTCTTTGATTCTCTGCTTCAACGTTTCTTCCATGTTCAATAGCTGCGATTTCTCAGCTAATAGCAGCCGTTCTTCTCCTCCCAGCGCCTCTAGCGTGGATAAGACGTTCTCTTCGGTGTTTTCGAATGTCACTTGGGTGTTCGTTTCTTCGCTTTGGTTCTCTTCTTTGTAGTTTTCTTCTAGGTTCTCGACTGGTTCCGCGGTGTCCTGTTCTCCGTTGTTCTGTTCTTCGTCTGGCTTTTTGAATATTTCAAACATCGTTTACACCTCTACACTGTCCAATGTATTAATATATAATATAATCCGTATTCCCTACCCCGATATATCTCAAAAACCGAACAAAACACGCAATCACAAAAAGGAAAAGCCCAAAACCGAGCAGCAGCCTATATACCACACAACAACGATTCCCATAAGCCAAGGTGAACGTGTTGAAACCAAAAAAACGGTACAAGCGCGGCTATCCAGTTGCAATCCTCATAGGATTAGAAGAAGACACCGCAGTCTTATGGAAAGTCTTCAGCAACGTCGCCAAGCCTGAAACCACGCTCCACGTCAACGGAACAAGAAACAACCCAAAAGCCCTGTACAACTTTCACGAGTCAATCATCAACGCTCTCAGACCCACACTAAAAGAAGGCGTCAGAAGCATAATCCTTGCATCCCCCGCAAGGATCAACCACAATCAGGAATTTATCAATCACGTTAGCGAACATCACAAATGGCTCACTCAAGGCCCAAACAAGGCAGCACTCTCCAAGATAACAGGCTCCGCAAACACGCCGTCCCAAGTAGCCGCGCTAACAAGGACTCCTGTTTTCAGCCAGATAATCTCCGAAACCGCTGCAGAAGAAACAGAAAACCTCATCCAAATTCTGGAAAAACGTCTCAACGCCTCCGACAACAACAATTTGGTGCTGTTTTCACTTGAGGAAGCAGAAAACCTGATTCTTAAACGGCATAAGCCAGGCAGACCTAAACCTGAATACCTCATGCTCAC
Source organism: uncultured Candidatus Bathyarchaeia archaeon (assembly GCA_964636055.1). Lineage (GTDB taxonomy): Archaea > Thermoproteota > Bathyarchaeia > Bathyarchaeales > Bathycorpusculaceae > SG8-32-3. The sequence goes on along the minus strand of CAZWPI010000062.1, from coordinate 4,117 downwards.
TGACAAGTACCTTGCGGACAACCGCGAAAAGAACAGGTTGCACAGGCTAATTCAAATTGCCGAAAACAGAAATGTCAGAACACGAATAATAAACGCCGAGTCACCAGCAGGTGTGCGCCTTACACAGCTAGGCGGGTTCATCTGCTTAGCACAGCTTGAATAAGCGCCCGTATTGCACAAGTCTAACACTAAAGTTACGCGCGTCATGATGCTCCAACAACTTATTTAGTTACCGTACCATATTTTGAAATAGCTAAAGCGGTGGATGGCTACAGAATTGGCGAAGAAAGATAATGCTCAACCAGCCAAAACAGTTAAGTTGCCCTGCGGCTGCGAGTATCAAGACAAAGGCTGGCTGTTAACCCGAGTTAACGAGTGCGAGTATCACAGGCGAAGACGAACAGCAAAACGGCCGTACAGGCCAAAAGCTGAATGCGTAAGACCCTGAAAATTTTAGGGTGCTCTCAACAAACAATTTGCGCCGGAATGGTGTTTTTCCGCAAAGAATTTAACTGAAATCGTGAACCCTTCTAAGAAGGTAAAGACTTGAAGCGTAACTCACATCGGATTACACGTATTCTGTTGCAGATAATGATCATGGTAGGAGTATTTGCTGCTTTGCTATGGTACGTGGGAATAGGTTCCCTCTATAGCTCGCTGCTAAACATTAAGTTGGAGTACCTGCTTTTCGCGTTCCTCGCATACTTCGGGATTAACCTGCTGTTCACAGTGAGACTCAGACTGGTCTTGAGAAAAGAAGGAATCAAAACATCATTCGGCAAGACACTGCTAGCCCAATACGCAGGAATGTTAACTAGCGACGTAACTCCTGGACGCTCAGGATACGTCTTAACACCGCTTTACCTCAGAGACCAAGAAGTGCCAACCTCGAAAAGCCTGTCGGGAATCCTCGGCATACAAACCATCGAATTCCTAGTCAAAGTCATCGGCGGAATAGGTGCAGTAATATTCCTTATCAACGTGATACCATCACCGAACTGGAATCAATTCGGCACCATCGCAGGCATAAACATAGGCCTTTTCATCGCAGGTTTAGGCATAGCACTAATGCTCACGGGCGCAATCTTGTTAGCAGCCTTCACATGGTCTCAAAGGGCAATATCCCTCTTCGACCGCATCGCAAACTCTAGATACCTTAAAAGGTTTGCAGGCGGTTTAATGGGAAGACTCGAAGAATACAAAGAAAGCGCCCACAAAACCCGCAAAGCAATCCCCGAAATAGCTCTCTTAACTATGGCATGCTGGATACTGAAGGGTTTCGAATGGTATTTTTTAGGCTCAGCCTTAGGAATAACCCAGATACCTTGGATAGGATACTTCCTAATCCACCCACTAGTCACCGCATTAGGCTTTGTACCTATAACGCCAGCAGGCGCAGGCTTCCAAGAATTCGGCATAGTCGAAATCTTCACCAACCTCATCGGTGTCGCGGCTGGTCCCGCAGCAGCGTTCGCGCTACTCTCACGGGGCTTGCTAATTTTTGAAGACCTTGTCGGAATACCTCAAATCGCAAAGTCAACCTCGATCCTAGTTTTTTCCCGCAAGATGCCTGATAAACCAGCCATCGAGTAGCCGCGCACGGAAAAACGAAAAGGCGTTCTTAAGCTTTGTCCTGAGGTCGATTTTAGGTTTCCACTCTTTTCTGCTTATCACCGTGAACGCTTCCACCGCTGTCAGCACCAAAACCGTGTAGAACGGAATCCAATCATACGAGTACATCTGCGAAAGAATGAAACCGCTCGTGTTCGCACGCAGCAGCTCAAAGCCTATACCGTAGTAAAAGAAGAACGGCAGATTCATCGCCGCCAAGAAAACTGCTGAACCCGCAACGAAGCGCCAAAGGGTTTTCCTGTTGTACCAGAGAATCAGCGGAAGCGCCAAGAGCGCAAACCGCGGGTCAAATGCGCTAAGCGCAAACATAAACCCCGAAAGCCACGGTTTCTTGACGAACCCAAAGTACATCGCACCCACTAGAAAAACTGATTGAATGTTGTGGGCGTTTCCGCAAACGTAACCCCCGTAGTAACTCAGCGAAAAAGTTTGCGGGTTGATGGACGTGAAACGATAATGCAGCGAATTTAAGCTTGCTTGATTTAGCGGCAACGAAGGCAAAGGATCAATTATCACCACAATAGACACCAAGATTGCAAGAGCCAAGTTCTTGTCCTCCACTAGCTTGTAAACGAAAAAAGCCAAAACAGGCATCAAAGCCAACTGCAAGATATTAAACGCGATAAACGCGTCCTGATAACTTAACAGCAGAAACGGGGAAATGAAAAGCAGGAAGGACGGAATGTACTTGAAAGTCTGAGCTCTCAGCTCAAGAGGATAATCTCCAGGCAGAATACCTGAAACATAAACTTTACTTGGATTGTTATACAAGCGCCATCCGCCCATATAATAGGCTGAAAAATCTTTTTCCAACGTTGGACTCGAAGGCTCAAACATCCTTGGGTACGCCAAAGCAAAAGTAACAGCATTTAACGCCAATGCCACGGCGATAACTATTATGATAATAATTTTATTCCTGTCGCGCGGAAGTAATTTTCTAACTCTCTCCATGTTAACCTGTCTAACATTTTCAGAATATAAATTTTGTAAAGATCTCCCTTACCACCCGTTGTAACCGTTTGATTGGCATAGTCATCGTTACATGCTAACGGACTTCCTGAGGTAAACGGCATTCATGGATTTATGATCCATTAAATGCAACTATAGCTGATTGGGACTTCAGGCGCAGTTGTATTAACGCAATGCTTGAATAGGTAAGCAATCAAAGATGGTTATCGGCGCTGTGGCTCTTGCACGCGGGTTATCTGAAGTGATTTAACTTGAATGATCAAGTAATGGCGTTTCTCATTGCAGCCGCAATCTTGGTCATAGGTTTCTTGGCAAATGTACTATTCAAGAAAACTGGATGGCCTGAAATCTTGCTGCTCATAATCATCGGCATCATAATAGGTCCTGTCCTCAACCTTTTCCCGAAGCAAGCGCTTCTTCCAGCGTTACCCCTGATTTCGACCTTCACGCTCTTAATGGTTCTTTTCCGCGGGGGAATGGAACTAAACATTGCAGAAGTTGTTTCTGGAAGTGCCCGAGGCTTGCTGCAGGCGGGAATGTACTTTGCCCTAGGCATTATACTGATCACAGTCTTTCTGCACTTTTTTATGGGATGGGAACTAATCGAAAGTTTGATGCTTGGGTCGATACTCAGCCAGACAGGCGAAGTGGTTATAATTCCATTAGCCAAAAAACTGAGGCTTAAGCCTCAAACAGTTATTCTGCTTTCGCTGGAGGCAGTTATAACAAGCATATTTAACATAGTTTTCTTTTTCGCTTTTCTGTCGCTCAGACGTTAGGCGTTTTCAATTTTACAGGGGCTTTAGTTCAAATTGGTATGAGTTTTCTGGTTGGAATCGCAATCGGAACGATAATGGGCATAATATGGTTAAAAGCCCTCTTCTATCTCGGAAGGGAAGAATTAGTGTACATGGTTACCATCGGATATATTTTTTTAAGCTACGTAATATCCGAATTCTTAAGCGGCAGTGGTCCACTCGCCGTTCTAGCGCTTGGACTTGTGCTTGGAAACGAAAAAGAATTCCTGAGACGGCTAAAGTTGGGGCACGTCACATCCGCATATTCTGAACTGAAAACTTATCTGATGCGTTTTCAGTTTGAAGTCTCATTTATTCTGCGAGCATTCTTTTTCGTGCTGCTGGGTTTAATGTTTGAGCTATCGCAATCCAGCATTCTCTCCATGCTCAGTTATGGCTTGCCTATACTCGGAATTCTTTTGGTTACTCGGTACATAGTTGCGTCAACATCAACTTGGCGAAGCCCAATGTCTGAAGAAAAACGACCAATAGTCGCCATGTGCGCGTTGGGAATGACCCCTGTTTTGCTGAGTTTCATAGCACTGCAATACAACCTGCCCAAAGCACCGCTCTATCTACTGATAGTAACAAACGTAATAATCGCCACCAACATTATCACTTCCGCAGCAGCGCTAACACGCGCCAAAACAAAACACGACAAATATGAATAAGCCAAAAATCGTTCTCAGTTTAACAAAAGAAAATGTGGTCGGGAGAGC
>CAZWPI010000061.1:0-9135 GCA_964636055.1 uncultured Candidatus Bathyarchaeia archaeon | reverse complement strand
TTTATGAAACGCTGAGAGTGAACTATACGAGGGGGAAGTTGTAGCATAAACGTAGCTTTAAATCAGTCATTTAGGAAATGGGTTTCCCTCTCTGCTTTTCTAGGGTTCGCAGCCTTTTTGCTTTACCTGTATTTTTTTACCAACATCGTGGACGTTGCCTCTATTATAGGAAGGACAAATCTTTTCTTTTACAGTTTAGTTTTCGTCTGCGTTTTAGCAAGTGTAGCCTTCAACGCTTTAGCATGGCATAGCCTGCTCAACTCTCTTGCAATCAAAGTCAAATACAGTTTAGTCTTCAAATTAAGTTGGGTTGGAATTTTCGTAGACGCTATTATTCCTGGAGGCTGGTCTGGCGATGGATTCGCGGCTTATCTGCTTTCCAGAGACCCAGAGATAGATGGCGGCAAATCAGCGGCTTCCATAGTCATAAAAAACGTTCTTGAGCTGCTGATAGTTATATGCGTGTCGTTTTTTGGGCTGATTCTTCTAGCACTGAATTACACTTTAGAAAGCGGAGTTCTAATCACGATTGGCACGACTATCGGGCTCTTAACTTTACCTCTGATACTTATTATTTACTTTAGCGTAAACCTTGACGCGACCAAGAAGATAATTGGAGTTTTGAGACGCTTATACTCACTCGTACGGCAACGTCCTGTAGACATTGAGGAGTTCGAGGAAAAAGTCGGGAAAACGTTAAGAGACTACCATGACGGCATCCATACATTGAAGACCAATCCCAAAACGTTGTTCCAAACAGTATTCTTTCAAACAATAGCTTGGAGTTTCGACATAATGGCGCTGTTCCTAGTTTTTGCCTCTATCGGGTACATTGTATCCCCTGACAAGATCATAATCACAAACATCATAGCAGGGAACCTGCAATCTCAAGGTATAGCGTTAGTAGGCTTTGCTCAAGTGGTTTCAAGCAGTGTTTACACTGTTCTCGGAATTTCGCCTTTTCTAAGCGCAGCGTCAACCGTGCTATCCGGGTTTGCATCATTCTGGTTTAAGGTAATAATAGCTTTCTTTGCCTTTCAATTCGTAGTGTTTTCCCGTTGCATACCTCCTTTCTGCATGCACCTGAGTGGGCTGAGAGGCAAAAGTCGAAAAGACGAAAAGCTGGTAGCTCAAGGTAACAGCGCTGGCTAAGCGTGTCACGTCAAGTGCGATGAAACAGTTCTATCATTTTTCGCATAACTTTCCGCTTCGGATTAAATCTTATATTTACCACATGTTATCTAACTAACATAGTGAGGGGAAGACATGAAACTTGTAACAGTACTATTACCCGAAGCTTATCTCGAAGGATTGGATGAACTTGTGAGAGCAAATATGTATCCAAGTAGAAGTTCAGTCATACGCTCAGCAGTAAGGGACCTGCTGAGAAAAGAGCTCTGGGAAAAACGCGGAAGATAAACTCTCCTTCCCATTCAAATTCTTTTTTAAAACGTCTATCTAAAATGCTTTAGTGAAGCCCAGAACCTTTTAGCTTTCTCACTTGGGTTCTGTGCAAGAGTTATGGCGCGTCCCACTATAAGGTACCGCGCACCAGCCTTAAGCGCTGTTTCCGCTGCTCCGCCTTGAACGCCTATCCCAGGCGAGTATATTGGTACGTTTTCTCCAAGTATTTCGTGGATTTCACGTATCTTTTCAGGGTAAGTGGCTCCCACCACCACGCCGTCAGCATCCCATTTTAAAGCTTTTTTTGCGAATAAAATATACTGTGCAGTTTTCGCGCCTGTTTCTTCGTTGCATATAACCTGACCATAGCCTTCGCCTGCTCCCTTATGGCTCATGTAAGCCAGAAGAATCACGCCGCGCTGCTGCTTGCGGGCGACATCAAAGATTGGTTTTAATCCTTCTTCCCACCCTACAAAAGGATTCGCTATCAACGCGTCAAAACCCGCAGCGTAATAGTACTCTGCTATAACCTGGTTAGTCGCGCCGATGTCGTTTGCTTTGCAATCCATTATGGCAAGCAGCCCTTTTTCGTGGATTCGCGTTACCAGTTGTTGCACGCCGTCGAAGGTGCCGAGGGGAAGGACGAGGTGATGGTTGATTTTCACGGCGCACACACAGGAACTAAGCATTTCCAGAACATTCTGAGCTTTAAAGAGAAGTTCTCCGCGGTTATCCGGTGTGTCGAAGGGAAAATCCAGCGCTAAAACAATGCTGGATTCTTTTTTCTTTGCGGTTTCTTCCATTCGTGCTTTGAACGACATATTCTAATCCCTTTTCTTATTTAGGCGTGGAACCCATAACCTTTACTGTCTAGGCATTTTCACCAGCGAATTTTAATTCTTTAATTGTTGAAAACGCGGTCTTGTTACACGAAATTTAAATTTCCGCGTTGCCATTTTTGATTAAGAATTGAGAGTTTCACTTCCGTGATATTCGCAAATTGAAAAGTCCACAGGAGAAAAATGCATGAGCAAAACCTTGGCGGAAAAAGTCATCGCGCAGCACCTAGCTGAAGGAAGAATGGCGTCTGGCGAACAGATCGGCTTAAGGATAGACCACACACTCACGCAAGATTCCACCGGCACCTTGGCTTACCTCGAGTTCGAAGCCATGGGCGTCCCCCACGTCAAGACGAAGTTAAGCCTAAGCTTCGTTGACCACAACATGCTGCAGAACGACTTCAGGAACGCTGACGACCACCGATACCTGCAGGATGTCGCAGCCAAATACGGCGTTGTCTTCTCACGCCCCGGCAACGGCATCTGCCACCAGATCCACCTGGAACGCTTCGCCAGACCCGCATATACGCTGCTTGGAAGCGACAGCCACACGCCCACCGCGGGCGGCGTAGGCATGATTGCCATAGGCGCTGGAGGGCTTGACGTTGCCGCGGCTATGGCTGGCGAACCATTCTACCTAGAGATGCCGAGCATTATGGGCGTGAAGTTGCAGGGCGCGCTTCCGCCTTTCGTTTCAGCAAAAGATGTGATACTTGAGGTTCTGAAAAAATTGACCGTGAAAGGCGGGGTTAACAAGATTTTGGAGTACAGCGGCTCCGGCGTCAAAACCTTGAGCGTTCCTGAACGGGGGACGATAGCGAACATGGGCACAGAAACGGGGGCGACAACATCCATCTTTCCTTCAGATGAAGTGACAAGAGCGTTTCTAAGGGGCCAGAAAAGAGAAGACCAGTGGATCGAGCTTAAGGCTGATGACGGCGCAAGGTACAGCGAAGTGCTTGACGTAAACCTTGGGGAAGTTGAACCGTTAATCGCGTTGCCTCATAGTCCAGATAACGTGAAAGCAGTTAGCGAGGTTGAAGACACGCCTGTAGACCAAGTTTGCATCGGCAGCTGTACAAACTCTTCGCTTCGCGACCTGAAAACGGTTGCTGCGCTTTTGAAGGGCAAAAAAATCAGCGAACGCGTCAACCTTACCATCTCGCCGGGTTCACGGCAGGTTTTGGAGAATTTAGCCGCAAGTGGCGAACTCGTGGATATTATCGGCTCAGGAGCCAGAATACTGGAGAACGCTTGTGGTCCGTGCATCGGGATTGGGCAAGCGCCTCAAACCGACGCTGTGTCCATCAGGACTTTCAACCGCAACTTTAAGGGCAGATCAGGAACGCAGAGCGCTCAGGTCTATTTGGCGAGCCCGGAAACGGCTGTTGCCTCCGCTATTTACGGCGAGATAACCGATCCGAGAAAACTGGGGAAATATCCTGAGATAACTCTGCCAGAGAGCATCATGATTGACGATAGCATGTTCATATTTCCTGAAAAGCCTTTCACTGGAGAAGTCAGGCGAGGTCCAAACATAAAGCCGCTGCCCAACTTCCCCCCGATTCCAGATAGGCTCATGGGAGAAGTTTTGCTGAAATTAGGCGATAACGTTTCAACTGATGACATTCTGCCAGGCGGTTCGGAAGTCATGTCGCTGCGAAGCAACATTCCCGAGATAAGCAAGCACGTATTCCGCTATGCCGACCCAGGCTTTGCAGACAAGGCTCTGAAGAAGGGCGGCGGTTTCGTTGTGGGCGGCGAAAACTACGGTCAAGGCTCTTCAAGGGAGCATGCCGCGTTGGCGCCCAAATATCTAGGCGTCAAAGCAGTCATAGCTAAATCCTTTGCGCGGATACATCTTGCAAACCTGGTTAATTTTGGGATTGTTCCCTTGACTTTTGCGGCTAAAGAGGACTATGCAGGCGTTGCTCAGGGTGATGTGCTGGAGATTGACATTAAGGGTTTGACGAAGGAGCTTTGCGTTAAGAACGTCACGAAAAGCGAAGAGATTCCGGTTGAGCTTAGCCTCAGCGACCGTGAAAAAGGCATGCTTAAAGCAGGCGGGAAGCTGGCTGCCATAAAAGCTAAGCAGATGAAAGAATGAAGCTCAAGGCGTTTCCACTTGAAGAGCGTTCAAGGCTCGTTGTGTACTCTTGTTTCATGCAGGCGGCTGCCTTAGCTCTTGGAAAACAGGGTTTCAGCTTGGCAGTAACTTTTTAACAGTCAAACCGTTACTTAACTATCCTTGAAACAGGAAGGGTTCGTTCATGAGCTACCGACCTCAAACAAGTTCACGACGCGGCACTGGGCGAGGACGCGGAAAGGTGCACCACGAGAAGTCGAAGCGGAAAGGACAGAAACATCATTTCGGCGGCAAATACCTGCTGGAAGAGAGTGAGGCACCCACCTTCGAGGAAGAAGTGGAGAAAACTCTCGGCAGACTGCAAAGCCTCGGAGACCAGGTTTTTGCGTTTTCGCCGTTCAATCAGTATTATGATGATTGGTTGTTAAGCCTGAAGAGCGTTCTCTCCGAGTTTGAGTCGAATCCAGCCGTAAACGTGGATGAAGAGTTCGTAAAGGCGCGCTCACAGGTAATCGCTGACGTTGAGCGGAAACTTGCCGAGAGACGCCGCGAGGAGGCTGTTCTCGAAAACACTACACGAAGGCTTGCAGACCAGAACCATCTTCTCGTTCAGATTGACAGGGACTATGCCCATGCAACACATCAACTGGCGTCGAAAAGAAACAGTGAAATCAAACGCTTAACCCTCAGAGTCCATGACTTCGAAGAAGAACTTGAAGAGACCAGTAGAATGAAAGCAGGCATCTTTAGTCCTTTCGCGAGAAGGGCTAAGTCGCATAGAACAGTCGAGGTAACTCGAAAATTGGACGCCGCCAAAAGCGAACTTGAGTCGGTCGTGAAGGCTTTTGAGGTTGACCAGGAAAAACTCCACGACGAGTATGAGGAAAGGAAGCAAGAGGTCATCGAGCAGGTGCGAAGTCTGGAGAAGAAAATTGAAGGCTTGGACACCGACGGCTCCGTGGAGGACAGACAATTCGCGTGCGAAGAACTCGTCAACGCTGTGAAAGCACTTCTGCAAAGGAAGACACAGCTTCAATAAGTGAGATGCTTCGATCGAAATTGTGAAAAAGGCGTCCTGTTTCAGGCTTCAGTGATTGAGGCGCCTTTTTGCCAATGTAAAGGAACGGGGTTGCATATTTGGGGGCAGTATTCTGGATACGCAACGGTTAAGTGCCCAATAAGCGGACTCAAAGATCGGTGAAACCGATTTGACTGCGGCTCCTTCTAACAGGCAACCTAAGAAGATGTCAAAACTGCAGAATGCAGCTATAGTGGTCATAGCCTTCACGGTAACCATAGCCGCGTTCTACTACTTGGGTGTATTTGACGAGTTCCAAGGCGTAACAAACCAAAACACTCCAACAAATGCAACACCGAATCCAGTATCGTTGACTCCAGCCAGAAACTTGGAAGGCACTTGGAAAACCGCGTTTCCTGTAACTTTCTACATCAAAACTGACTTCGAAACGTTTGGCGAACTTCAAGACGTAGGCTCGGAGAACCGCACAATGACCTGGATTATCACCGCTACAGGTGATGAAAACGTCGTCAACGTTGAGGTGCAGTTCGCGGTATCCAATCGTCAATTAGTCTCGGATTCAGGATACACACCTGATGTCTCGCCCATGTTCCTCAAAGGCACAATCAGCGGAACACGATTAACACTCACAACAGGAGACAACGGAACCATAGGCGAATTCAACTTCACCACAGACATAATCACGGGAACCTGGAGCGACCATTGGAGCATGGCATACGAGCAAGAGGTCTACACCGCAACCAACAACCTCGTACTCACCAGACAATAAAAGTCTAGCTATTATCATCTATTGAGCTTTTTCTCAATACAAAAACGATATAGATTGATTGTTACGAAACCGAATGCAAAGTGTAGCCAAAGCGTAGTTGAACATTGGTTCCATTTATTTCTTTCAATATTGTGGTGCGGTCGCCGAGACTTAGACTCCAAGTTTAGTTCCCTCCTCCCTTTCCCGGATCAGTGCTTGAAGTATCGTCTAGATTGGAGCTGTTGGAGCCATATTTTTTCCTAAATTATTCTTCTTTTAGGGGTCGCGATGGTTACTGATCAAGCTTTGGAAGATGAAAGGACGAAAACTCGTAAGCTTTTGCCTTTTTGGATGAGTGAACTGCTAGCAATCGAGGATGAAGCCAAGAGGTTGCATAAAGCTCGTGAACCTTACGGGAAAGGAAGTTAGGCTCCTAGCTTCGTTATCTTTCATCATAAGGTCCATAAGGCTGTCGGCTTTAGATCGTTCTTACTCCAGCATAACTGCAGCTTTCGCGTTCAGCCATTTCGCAGGCGGAGCAAAACTGTTTTCAGAGGTTACGTCTTTCCAGAACAGTGTTATCGCAAATCTTAAATCCAGTTTGAACCCATTAGTAATACTCAGGGATTGAGCGGTAGCAAGCTTGAAGGTTAGGATTATGCCTTCTGATGATGTGTCTAACCCTAATCTTATTACTGAATGGCAGGCAGCGAGAACCATATTGCTCGAAACTGACGGTCGCTTGCTTGATTTAAGGAAGGTAGGGTTCTCCGTGCTCACAGGACTGCTGGCAGTTTCAGCTTTCCTTCTGCCTTCAAATCAATTGGCGCCCGTTTCGGGCAGCGTCACTGTTTTTCCAGAAACGATTAAATTTGCGATCTTAGCAGTCGTCCTAATTCTGGTAATCGCCTTCCAAATGCTCGACCGGAACTTCCAAGTTCTCCAACAGGCTGCCGCAACCCGGGCAATGGTTATCGAGAGAGAACTGGACTTGGAGCTCACCGAAATTATCTCAAGCAGATACAGTGTGAACTGGGTGAGATGGTTTATGGCGGCTGTTTATGGACTTTACGCTGTGGGAGTTTGGGTTCTAGGCTACTTTGTTCTGCAGTCACACACCCTCTACTATCAGCTTCTAGTGGCCCTCTCGCTAGCCACGATCATCATAACCGTTCTCCTAACGTCATCGTATAACGCGTCTTTCAGACGCTGCGGGAAAATAGACTGGACCATAGATCGGACGCAGTGCACAGCGGACGATGAAGTCGGCATCACGCTAACCAACTTCGACAAGAAAAATGGCATACATTTCAAAAAGGGAGCTATTGTATGGCAGGTAACGAAAGAGGGCGAGAAAAAACTCGTACACTCTGAAAAGTTAAAGAAGCCGCTTTCCATCGGGAAAGAGGACAGTTACACTTGGCTTTGGGAAGCACCTGAAAAAGGCATATACCGCATCCAACGAGCCGTCCACCCAGAAAAGGAACACCCGTCTAGGCTTGAGAAGTTTTCCAAAAAACTGAGAAAACGCATTAAACGAGCGCTCAAACCGGCCACAAGTTCCGAAGTTGAAAAGCCTAAGCTTGTGCAGCTTCAAAGAAAAGTCAGAGTCAAGAGCAAACCAGAGCCGAAACCGTATTCTGTCATTCTTGCAGTGGAATCAAACCGGAATGATGAGCCCGAGCCAGGGGAGAGCGACAAGGATTAATACGGTGAAACGCTGCCCTTTTGGGCTAAATAGCTTCTTGCTATAAGGGATTATGCAGAGGGGAGAAACAAAGTTCGTGAACCTTCCGAGAAATAAGGCTCCTGACCTCTTCATCTTTCATCAAAATATCCATGAGCTGGTCTGCTTTCGTTCTTTCGTCCTCTAGTTGGACCGCGGTTTTCGGGTCCAAGATCATTCCGCAGGCAGGGCAAAACTGGTCTTCAGAAGTAATATCTTTGCCACACCGCGGGCATTTAGTTAACGTAATCGCGGCTCCTGTCCTCGATTTTTCATCCACCGAGATGCCGTGAGCTTTCAGTAATGCGCCGTCCACATCTCTGCCAGACAGGTGTACGTAGGTAGAGGGCATGTATGAGCCTGGAACCCATCCGAAATGCTCCTTCATCTGAGCCTTAGTCAGGATGGTCGCCAGCTCCGTCGCCCTCGAATGCCTCATCAAGTGCGTGTAGATGCGCTTCTTCAAGCCCGCCCTCTTGGCAAGACGCTTGAGCATTGAGCTGGCGCCCGCGTAACTCAGAGGCTTGTTTTTGCCGACGGTGCCTATCCCGATCCACACCGAAGCATCAGGGTTGCTCCTGAAGGGATGTATGCTTAGCCACGCGGCTAGCGCGGGCGTCGAAATCGTGAGCCTTACTCGTCTGGGTCCGGTCTTGCCGTCCACCCTCACGACGGCTGTGTACTTGTCAAACTCAACGTTCTGCACCCTCATGGAGAGCATCTCGCCTATTCGAAAGCCGCCGTCATAATGCGTCAGCACAAACGCTCGGTCCCTCAAGTTGTCAGCTGCCGCAGCCATCTTTGCCACCTCCTCAGGCTTGATAAGCGCTTCGGGGACCAGCCGCTTCTTCTTGAAACGCGTCTTTATCCACCGCACTTCCTCAGGATACTCCTGCTCTTCCTCGTCACATTTTCGCAGCCACTGAAAATACTTCTTCAAAATAACCTTGTAATCGTGCCTGGTGTGCTCCGTATAATTTGCGGCATTGATCAGGCTGACGAGCGCCTCCACGCCTTTCCGGTCAAGCGTTTCCAAGGCGCAGCCAGCGGTTCGAGCGAGCACAATAAGATGGTTAACGTATTTGACTGATCTCTGCTTGCTGACGCCCCTCACCAGCAAGTGCTCAACCAGCGCTGCGATGCTGGCTTTGTCCGCGTCAGCGACGTCAGGCGCTTCATTGTCCTTTCGAAGATCTTGTCGTAACCGTATATTCCTGTTGGTTTGGTCGTGTTTCCACCTAATAGATAAATGTGGGATAGAATCGAAGTGGAACGGGAGTGCGGTCGCCGGGA
>CAZWPI010000060.1:0-9174 GCA_964636055.1 uncultured Candidatus Bathyarchaeia archaeon | reverse complement strand
GGTATTTGCCGTCGGCGACGTTGCCTTTTTCGTCGCAGTAGCGGAAAACCATCATGTCCTCATCAACAAGCCTGTCGAGCATTTGCTGCTCTTTTTCCACAGGGAACAGAAACCGGCCTTCGCCGTGGGCGATGGGCATCCGCAGAACTTTTCCAGCTGGCACTTTGCTGGTGAATAGGCATTTTCCTTTGTTCTCGTTTTTAAGGTAAACCCATCGGCACTTGAAGCCCTGCGGCACATTCGTCGTAAGCGCAGCTTCAGGGTAAGCACTGGTGCCTTCAAAACCAGGGAGCAAGCCGTATTCAACCAGGATTTGGAAGCCGTTGCAGACGCCCAAGATGGGTCTGCCCTCGTCAACGAAGGCGTCCATTTCCTTGCCTAACTTGACGCTGAGCGACCTCGCAAAAATCACTCCTGAGCGCACATAGTCTCCGAATGAGAAGCCGCCGGGAAAAACCAGCACGTTATACTCCAAGAGGTTTCCACGTTTGACAAGCTCGTTCACGTGCAACGTTTCAGCCTGAACGCCCAGCGCCAGAAAGGCACGCCGCGTTTCCGCGTCACAATTCGTTCCGCCGACGCGCATGACACAGACTTTTATCTCTTCCCGCTTCACCCGCTACGCCTCCCTGCTTAACGTCGCCTTCCAGCTTCCGCGCAAATCCTTAAGCGAAGCATCCACAACAACCGCGCCGTCCAGTCCATGAATGATTAATCGGGGATTCTTGGCGACCCTGCCTATCTCAGCGCAAACTTTCCCCTCCATCACGGCTTCAAAGTCACCTCGGGTTTTTTCAGGAACCTCCAAAAGAAAGCGGCTGTTTGACTCAGAAAACAGCACGAAATCGTTGCGGCTTAACGCCTTACACGGAACCTTTCTCAGGTCCAGTTCCACGCCGCAACCGCCTGCCAAAGCCATCTCCGCCGCCGCCACCCCCAATCCACCCTCTGAAAGGTCATGACAAGCCTTAACCAAACCCAAGTCTATGGCTTTGGTGACAGCTTTGAAGGCTTTTCTGGCTTGCGCCGCATGCACTTTCGGAACCGTTTTGCCAATGTGCCCTTTGAGCTTGTAGTATTCTGAGCCGCCCAACTCCTTGAACGTCTCACCCACGATGTAGAGCAGGTTGCCTGGCGCTTTCACGTCCATCGAAACGATTGCACGTATGTCGGGGACTATGCCTAGTGCCGTGATTAGGAGTGTGGGCGTAACTGGACCCAGCGGAGACTCGTTGTAAAGGCTGTCTTTTCCCGAGATGAAGGGCGCCTTAAATGCGGTGGCGAAGTCGTAGCACGCCTCGCACGCTCTTATGAGTGAGCCGAGCCGTTCGGGCTTTTCAGGGTTGCCCCATGTGAAATTGTCCAGAAGCGCTATTCGGCGGCCTCCAACCGCGATGTTGTTTCGCACCGCCTCGTCTATGGCTGAGGCTGCCATCCAGTACGTGTCGATTTTTCCGTAGTTCGGGTTCATACCGCAAGAAATTGCCATGCCCATCCATGAGTCGTCAAGAGGCTTCAGAACCGCGGCATCGTTCGGACCAGCGTACACGCCTTGCAGGGGCTTCAGCACCGTGTTGCCTTTCACCTCATGGTCATAAGTGCGCACCACACTTTCCTTGCTGGCGGTGTTCGGCATGGAAAGAAGCTGCAAGAGAGTGCCCGTAAGGTCTTCTGGTTCTGGAAACGCTGGCTCTTTGAGGCTTACGGTCTCGTGTACAGCGGTTTTGAAGCTTTCTGGCGGTTCAAAAAGGAAAAGCATATCCATGTCCGCTACCTTTTTGCCTTGATAACTGAGCTGCAAACGCGTTTCGTTCGTGAGCTTTCCTATGGCTGTGGCTTCCACGTCTTCCTTCTCAAAGATTTCCAAAACTTTCTTAAGTTTCTCAGGCGGCACGATTAGGAGCATTCGTTCTTGGGATTCTGAGATGTATATTTCCCAAGGAGCCAACCCCTGATATTTCAAGGGCACTTTTTCAAGCGTTACTGTTGCGCCGCACCTGAATTTTTCTGCGGTTTCTCCCACAGCCGAGGATAATCCGCCGCCGCCCAAGTCTGTTATGGCTGAGGCGAGTTCGCGGTCTCGGATTTCGATTATGGCGCGTTTCAGTTTTTCCTCTTCGATGGGGTCTGCAATCTGCACAGCAGGCCTAGATATTTCTTCGGATTTTTCTGTAAGCTCCGCAGAAGCGAAAGTCACGCCGTGGATGCCGTCGCGACCTGTTTTTCCGCCCGCCAGAAGGAGCACGTCGCCTGCTTTGGCGTTTTTCCTGAACTTGTTAAGCGGCAAAAGCCCGATGCATCCGCAGTAGACCGTGACGTTTCCTGTGTAGCTTTCGTCGAAGTATATGGCGCCGTTCACGGTGGGGATGCCCATGTTGTTGCCGTACGCGCTTATGCCTGCTGTTACGCCCATGTATACGTATTTTGGGTGTTTCACGCCTGCGGGCAGCTTTGAGTAGTCATAATCTAAGGGTCCGAAGCCTAACACGTCGGTGCACGCAATCGGGTCTGCCCAGACGCCTAAGACGTCGCGGATCACGCCGCCCACGCCTGTGGCTGCGCCGCCGAACGGCTCCACAGCAGAGGGGTGGTTGTGAGTTTCCACTTTTGCGGCTATGCTGTAGCCTTTGTCGAAAAGGACGATGCCGGCGTTGTCTTCGAAGACGCTGAAGCACCAGTTTGGGTTGATTTCTCGCGTGGCTTTGGCGATGTAGGTTTTGAAGAGGCTGCTGATTTCCCGTTTGCCTACGCGTATTTTGCCTTTGAAGGTTTTGTGATAACAGTGCTCAGACCATGTTTGAGCTATGGTTTGGAGTTCCACATCCGTAGGGCTCCTGCCCGCCGTTTTGAAATAGGCTTGGACAGCCCGCATCTCTTGCACGCTTAAGCCTAAGCCCAGCTCGCGGCTTATCTCTGAAAGCTGCGCCTCTGAAGCTTCAGACAAGGCTATCTCATACAGCGTGAAAGCGGTTTTCCCACGAACGTAAAGCTCAGCGTTCATTTTTGCTCCTCAATGGCGATTGTGTAGTTGTCTTTAGTCGGGTTCGCCAGAAGCCTCTTGCACATCTCTTCAGCTTTCGCCTTGGCTTCTCCTAGCGTTTCAGCTTCAAGAAGAATGGTGTATACTTTGCTGACGTTTACGGCGTTAACCGCGTAGCCGAGCTCTTTCAGTAACTGTGCTGCTGTTTCGCCTTCGGGGTCGCTGTGACCTGGTTTAAGGCTGACTTCTATTTTCGCGCGGTATCTCATGGGCTAAAATGTTAGCATACGGGATTTAAACGCTTTCATCACTAACCTGTGCAAAGCGCTATGCCAGAACCAGTTTCTTGTTTTCGTGGTGGATCACGATTTTCTGTTTAGCCGTCACTTTTCCTATTTGTTCTGGTTGTGCGCCGGCTTTTTCCAGAGCGTTTATCGCCTTTTCCATGTCAGTTTTGTCCACGATTATGGCGAAGCCCCATCCCATGTTGAAGGTTCTGAACATCTCCTCATCCGTAACCGTGTAGCCCAGTTCCCGCGCGGTTTTCTGTATCAACCCGAAGATGGGCTGAGGCTTGAAGTTGTTGAATTCGAAGCCTATGCCCAGCGAGAAACGCGTGAGATTGCTGAATTTCAGATAAGCGTCACCAGTTATGTGTACGGCTGCTTTGACCTTCACGGTTTTAGCCGTTTCGAGGAGCGGCTTAACGTAGATTTTGGTGGGTTCCAGAACTTCGAGGGCTATTTCCCTGCCGAGTCTGGCTGGGGTGGCGTCTGGCTTATACTTTCCGCCCCATTGGCTGAAGAGGATTTTTCTTGCGAGGGTTATGCCGTTACTGTGGAGCCCGCTGCTTCTTAAGCCTATGATCGGGTCGTCGGGTTTGATGTTTTCTCCGTTGATTATGTCCTGTTTTGCAACTTGACCAACGGCTGCCACTATCATGTCGAAGCCTTTGCCTTCCACTATGCCCTTTATAACTTCGGCTACGTCACCTATCTCTCCGCCCGTCACAGGGCATTCTGATTCCGCGGCACCCTTGGCGACGCCTTCAAGCCACGCTTTCACCAGTTTGGGGTCGCTTGCTTGGGCGTGAATATTGTCTGCTATGGCGAGAGGCTTGGCGCCTGAGCGGATGACGTCGTTGACCGCCATGGCAACCGCATCAACGCCTACGGTGTCATATTTGCCTGCTAGCTGGGCTACTAGGACTTTGGTACCTACGCCTTCGATGACGAGGTCCAGGTAGGCGTTTTGGCTTATGGGGAAGATGTTTCCATACGGCAAGCGCATAACTGCGCCATAATGGCTGTGCTTGTAGGTTTCCTGCAGCGTTTTTAGCTGTTTTTTTGATTCGTGGCGTTGTTCGCGGTTTACGCCTGCGTCGGTGTAGGTGAAGTTTTTGGGCATGTTGAGGCTTCTCCTTTTCGTGTATTCTTTTCGGGTTGGTAGGAGATAACGATTTTGCTCCGAGCTGTGCTGTTTATAATGAAAAGCTACAGCACGCAGCGCTTTTGTTACTTAGGTTTTTTCCGGATGCCGCTGTAAATCAGAAGAAGCAGAAGGAACACCAGCACCGCAATCTTGGTTACTGCAAACTCTTGCATTATGGAGAAGGCTAGAAAGACTATTGGAACTATACCTAGCAAGCCATAAACGAAAGCAATCTTCAATCCAACGCTTGAGTTCACGCCCGCCATGCGACGGCTTCCAAAGAACAGATCGGCTAGTTTCCCAAACCCCATTGTGCAGGATTTGCAGTAGTAACAGGCGTTGCAGCCGAGCCTCCGCAGTATGGCAAAGACCAGCACAAACGCGAAAATGAGAAAAAACCATCCGAGAAGTATATTAAAGAACCAGCAGGCAATTGCGCTTATCACTATCCACAGCGCAATCCCAAGGTTGCCGAGAACAAGCAAAGATTTAGAATATCCTTTTGCTTCTTGGCTGATGGTTTTCAACTCCCTTAACAGCAATGCGTTTAGGTTGCTTTAATATATAGCCCTCAACGCGCAAAGTTATTATGTTTCTCGGTTAAGTTCTCTTGTGAACTGGAATGCCTACGTTTCAATGTAAAACATGCGGCAAGAAAGTGGAGGCTGACTACGAGGGTTGTCACTGCACGCACTCTCATAACTGTCATGAACAAAAGCCTCCAGAATGTTGCGGTCAACCCATGCTTGAGATAATGATGACTAAGAAGAAAGGTGTTTACGAGAACGATTTTTCTGTTTCAAGCTCGCAAGTGACCTTGTAGAAATCAACCGCAAATTGTGGTTAAAAGATTTAAGCTGATAACATCACATATGAAATGGGAGATTTAATATGGATAAAGAAGAGAGAGAATTACGTATTAGATTAACAAAACTTCTGGCAGATGTTCAAATACAGACAGCAGGAATCTTCGGTTTTGGTGCTTTAGGTGTAACCTTATTTGTGTTGGGATGGCAAGCATACATGGCAGTAATACCTGCAGACTTCATAATACCGCAATCTGCTATAACCCTTTTAGCAATCCCGCTTCTGGTGGCTGCTCCAATTTCTTTGATTGCTGCTCTAATAAGTTTGTTAAGGCTTCGCGCAACTGTAAGATACATGAACGCGCTCAAATAACTGCATTTAATGGTAAATGCTTTAACGGTTATATTGCGGTATACTTAGTTTTATCCTTGAGCATTTCAAGCGGTCGTAGTCTAGTTTGGCTAGGACATCAGCCTCCCACGCTCAACTTGAACAATTTTGATTTAAACAAATACAGAGAATTTCTATTTGGTAAATATGCTAGGCAGTATGCTAGGCTTCAATACGGCTACGTTAAGAAGTATGGCTTTATGCTTGAGAGTCCCAATGAAATAGAGCAGTTGCCTGTTTCCATAAAATCTAATGTGTTAAAGAGCCTTGTGAATTTAGCAAAGTTTCTTGGGAGATATGAGAGTTTCAAGAGTCAACTGAAGAACTACGGTATTAGATGGGCAAATGGTGATAACAGCTTTAATGCTTTCTTAAGAATAGTCAACAACCAGCACGGCAATATGGGAAAATGGTATTCAGAAGTTATGACAGTGCTAAGCAGTAATGAACAGCTATGGCTTAGATTTACCTTAACCAGTGGATTGCGCAAGCAGGAATCTATTTGGGCTTTCAACAGAATCATTGACCTGTCAGATAAAGGCAGCTTAGAAACTTACTATAAAAAAGATTTGCAGATGCTTGAACATTGGAAGCAACTAGATAAGAATGGCAAGCCTATCTTCCTAAGAATAACAAAGAACGCGTTTCTGTCTTTTGTGCCTGAAAAGCTGATGGCTGAAATAACAGAATCTGAAAGTTTTCTACACAACTATTAGAAAACATATTGAGAAGCATAAGCTAAGGCTGCGCATTAAAGAGCTGAGAAGCTACAACAACACGTTTCTGCGTAAGAATGGCTTAATTTCTGAGCTTGTGGATTTGTTGGCTGGCAGGGTTAAGCGCCAAGTTTTCTTAAGGCATTATTTGAAAGTGGAAGACCTTAAAGAGTTAAGCAGTCAAGTGCTAAATATTACCGCCACAATAGAGGGCAGCCTACTCTCCTAACCTATTTTTCTAAGATTGAAAGAGTACCAAGTGACAAAAACACCACCATTTAACAGGCTATTCTGGGGGGACAACCAGCAAGGTGTCAGTTGTCAGCACGTTGGGGAGCATCCTTATTTTGAAAGTGATGATTTGCCTGAGTTGGTCCATAGTTTCTGTTGTCACCTTTGCAACGATATCAAAGACCCCATACACCATTCCAGCTTCTTTTACTCCCTCAATTGCTTTAATTTTCTTCAGCACCTTTGGCATCGAAGCAGGTTCAGTGTTTATGAAAACAAATGCTGTTGGCATTCAAGTCTCTCCAAAACAATAATTATGTCACTACTGGTATTTTTCTGTGTCGCTTTATATCAAACTTGCTGAGATTACTATTCCTTTCTTTCACTTCACAAAATTGCAGAAGCATTAGTAGTCCCTGTCTCTTTTCCAGACGTTATAAGGACATTTGCTCCAACAGTAAGAACTACCCTTGTAGATGCAATCCCTACATTCAGGATTGCTAAAATAACTACGTTTACTCACAAAGCCTTCGCCATAAATAATTATGTGCACGGCTGGATTTCTGCCTTTTGTTTTTTAACTTCACAACATTCCAAGGGGCTTAATACAAAGAAAATAAAAATAAATATTACTTAATTACTACTTCACAGTATTTGTTTTCAGGTGACTTTCACGAATTGGTATGCAGTAGCCTTTGTCATAACTATAATTTTTGTCATGATTGTAGCTGGTTACTATTTGCTTAGAAGCTGGTTTAGGGACTACACTTATGATGTCCCATCCAAAACATAAACCCATTGAGCTTTGAACTACTATACTTGATATCTTGGTTTAGCAACTACTCAAATTACAATTTTCTCACTTCACAAACATTCAAGGAGTCCAGAGTCCATAGAAAGAACTAACTCTATTGCTATGAAGGATACAATAGAGAATCCATAAAAACAGGCAATGCTACTTCTCATTCATGGTAAAAAGTAAAGAGAAGACTATAGAGGAAATACTGAACAAACTTGATCTAAGGCAAAAGGAGATAACAGAAAAACTTCGCTCCCTAATAAGAAAGACAGTTCCAGATGCAGTTGAGATGGTAAGGCAGGGAAAGATCACTTATGCCATTAGTGGAAAAGATTTTGCTTGGATCTCCCAGTCTAAGGACCATGTAGACGTGGATTTTGTTTGTGGAACAAGACTTAGTTCGGTACATTTGAAAGGAAGAGGGAAAGGGAAAGACATTAGACACATTGAAATATACGCAATAAATAAGATGGATGAAAAGGAACTGCCAAGGCTACTGAAGGATGCCTCAGAGCTAGTCTGCTAAAAGAAAAAACAAGCAACCTGCAATAAATATGGTTCTACCAATCTTTTCTGTTTTCCAATTTTGTTAACTAACTATTTGAATTCTCCACCGCACATGGGACACTTCAGAGTAAATCAAGAACCTTCTTTGGAACTATGTATTTCTTCCCACAACGCTTGCATTTTACCTCATTGTTTTTTGAAGAGAGCTGTTGAACTGCGTTACAATGAGGGCATTCCATATTGATTGTGCTGACTTTTCCCATGTTGAGTTCTCTGATTTCTCTAGCCTTGTCCCACATTTCAAGCTCTTCATACCTCAGAGCTGCTTCTTCATACCTTCCAGCTTTCTTCAACTCCTCAATCTCTGCCAGAATCTTTGGAACAGCCTCTTTCATAGAAATCAGATTTGTACTTCCACAATAGGGGCATTTCTCTGGGTTTTTCTGCAAGATTTCTTCCAGGCAATCAGCGCACTTCATACTTTAAATGCTTCTCCTAATCTTAATTAGACTGCTCAATTCTTATGCGTTCTTTTCTTTTAAGCTATAACAGTTTTTCACTTCACAAAAAGTCTATGACAAAGTTTTCTAGACGTTCCAAAATTTATATTCAAGGCTGTTTTGAAGTAATGCTATTTCCATTTTTCAAAAAGTGTTTTTACATAATCTAAGGTGAACCTATAACTAGCAATTGCTCCTAAAACTAAAAACATAGCTACTGCTAGCCCTATGTAGAGAAAATTTGTATCATAAGAAGTAAAGTAGAGGTAAAAAGTAATTATCAAAATTATAGGTATGGAAATGATTAAGCTAAGGGTAAGTAAATCTCTGTAAGCCCCTTTAAGACTCATTGATTACATCACTTGTTTGCTAAATAATTCTTCAAAGATTTTAATAAATCAACACTCTAACAGCGCTCCAAAATTATCTTTTAATGGTCATTATAAGCATGGAAAGCTCCAAGGGCACTGCCTAAAGTTAGGTAGTGAGGTGATAAAATGGTAAAGATTGAATGTGAAGTTTGTCATGAAATAGGTTATCTTCAACAGTTAGGAAATTACTTCAGAGTGAGACACTACGCAGGCATAAACCCAACAACTGGAAAATCAAAGTTTTACTATAATCAACAGAGTAAAGAGTATGCAGAATCACAGCTGGCTAATATAGAAAAGGGGGAAAATATCAAACAGCAATCTAATTCTATTGAACACTTGACCAATCATGAACACTTAAATCTCTCTAATTCAAGTCTTATTTCAAGCGGTCGTAGTCTAGTTTGGCTAGGACATCAGCCTCCCACGCTGACGACCCGGG
>CAZWPI010000059.1:0-9247 GCA_964636055.1 uncultured Candidatus Bathyarchaeia archaeon | reverse complement strand
ACACCCCGCGCTTTACTTCTTTTGCCGATTAAGACTTGGTTATTGCCTTTTTCAGCAAAAAAAGCTTAAAAATAGCTAAGAAATGAGCAAATGCCTATAAACTAATCGTATAAAACGGCTTACCATTCAAATTTTGCATATAACAGGTGAGCAAAAATGCGCGCGTTCAATAATTAGTAGAGGCAGATGTGCATACGTCACAGAAATAGATGGCGTGAAACTGTTCAGAAAAAGAAAATGAGCAAAGAGGCAACTGTTCTATTCTCTATTTGCACGCGCTTTCATGAAAAACAGTACTTTTGTTGTTGCCACTATACAGTCACAAGTTCTTAAATTATATCAGAACTAAGTGTTAGTATTGAAAACCCATTATGGTTTACTATTTTGAGATAAGCAAAGAGGAGGTGAGGCTGCTTTGAAATGTGGCTTGTGTGGTGCAGAAGTCAAAGAACAACCAAAAATTACTGCAGATGGAAAATGCTCGGTTTGTGGTGCCCAATTAGCTGTCAAGAAATAGAAACGCGAATTTTTACGAATATACTTAAGAATTAGTTTCTAGTTCCTTTCCTTTTTTTGGTGAAATTTTTAAAATCTAATCAAATTTAGCGCATTATACTATAAACAATCTCAATTCAAGTTTTCCTAGTGTTCAATGGTTTTATATACCTGAAACTAAGAAATAGGAATCGGGTGATTTTGATGGCAGCTGAGAGTTCTAGTCCTACAAAGTGGATTAACATCATAGCTTTCGTTTTAACTGTTATAGTTAATGGCTTAGCAGGCAGTACCACAATTCTAGGTGGAAAATTCACGGCTGAGATTTCTGATGCAAACCCAACCTTGATAACTCCAGCAGGCTACGTTTTCTCCATCTGGGGCGTAATTTACATATTGCTGGGGGTTTTTGTGGTTTTTCAGGCATTACCTAATCAGCAAGGGAAAGATTTCCAGAAGAAGATTGGTTGGCTCTTTGCCTTGAGCAGCTTATTAAACATAATATGGCTTTTCCTTTGGCAGTATGAATATTTGATTTTCTCCGTTGTTCTGATGTTCTTTCTTCTGGCAAGTTTGATTTTGATTTACCTGCGCCTTGATATAGGCAGATCGAAGGTTACAACGCGTGAAAAACTGGCAGTTCATTTGCCGTTCAGCGTCTACCTAGGCTGGATTACAATAGCCTCGATCGCTAACGTGGCCGTTACCTTGGTTTCAATAAACTGGGACGGCTTTGGCATAAGTGCGGAGACGTGGGCAACTCTAATAATTGTGGTAGCCTTGCTCATTACTATACTTGTCGCAGCTACTAGGAGAGATGTGGCTTATTCATTGGTGATAATCTGGGCGTTAGTGGGAATTGCGGTGAAGCAAAGTGGAAATCAAACCATAGTTACGCTCACAGAAATAAGCGTTGTTATAATAGCTCTTGCGTTGCTTGCCTCTATAATCGTTCACAGATTACGTAATAAATAAGGTATAATCAAATTTTAATCTAAACCCACCAACTTTTCTGCGTCTGACGGCTTGGTTTGGAAATGTTGCAGTAAAGTGCGCCTAAAACATATGCGTCAGCGTCAAGTAGAATTCAGTTCGGGTTATGGCAGCTCCACTGCTACAGCCACTTCGTTTCGACGCAAAAACCACGGAGTAAAAGGTCCATTATACCGCATCGAAAACACTTGACCAACAACCTTCAATCCGGAATCTTCAATTTCAGCCAACAGCTCTTGTGATTTCTTACCAAATATCGAGTCTGACCAGCGACCAGAAAACCTCAGAGCCGCAACAACTCTTTCAGGAATTTCTACAATTTTCACCCGGTCATCAAGAGGCTCAGGAGTTGTTTCAAGCGTGAAGCCTTCAGGCATTATGAAAGCAATTGAGCCAGTTTCAGATAAGACTGGTGCAGTCATGGCTATTTGCTCCGAAACAACTGGAGCGGTCATTGAAATATTTGATTTCTGCCGGTTATTACCTGTGATGAAACGGAAAAGAACGTTGAAACCACCATCACCATAACCATCAACTCTGGCAATCACCAAACGAGGGTAACGTCTGATCTCCGTCTTGCCAATTTTCTTTAGAACTTCGTATTTTGCCTGTTCTACCATAATCTCATTATTAAAAGGAGCCAGAATATATTGATTCTCTTCAACTCGCCACTACCGCTGATTGTCTAATTAAGCTTAAAAATAAATTTCCATAAATGAATAGAGTGACTAAATACTGTTTCTGTTAGGAGGTGATTGGTTGAATTATAGAGAAAGACAGGAGATAATAGCAAAATCACCCATTTCCTTCAGCTACTTGAAAAAGTTCAACTTAGGCGCCGGAATCCTACACTTATCGCAGGGAATAATAATGCTCGCCTTAGGCACGCTTCTAACTTGGGAACGAGACATATACACTTTCTACTTGAAACTCGACATAACCCCTGGACCCTCTCCGGTTTTTAATATCGCACCGGATCCTCAGGTCTGGTTTACGCTCAGCTATTTAGGCGTAATCGTTGCGTCATTTCCATTGCTTTCTGCTATGGCGCATTTCCTGATTGCATTTCCAAAAAACAAAGATTACAATGAGAACTTGAAGAAAGGAATGAACCCGTATCGCTGGTACGAGTACGCTTTATCCAGCTCAATAATGATTGTGCTAATTTCCACGTTTGTGGGTGTCTGGGACTTCTGGTCTCTCGTAATGATTTTCGTATTGAACGCAATGATGATCATGTTCGGATATTTCATGGAGTTGGTGAACCAGAAAACCGAAAAAACTTCTTGGTCAGCATTCTTGGTTGGCTGCGTTTCCGGAGGCGTCCCATGGGTGGTTCTATTCGCCTATTTCATAGCAGCAATAATGTCAACAGGCACCGACCCGCCAGCGTTTGTGTACTCAATATTCTTCATCTACTTTGCGGTGTTCAACGTCTTCGCCCTCAACATGGTACTCCAATACAAAGGTGTAGGTCGCTGGAGAGACTACCTTTACGGCGAAAGAGTCTACATCATATTGAGCTTCGTAGCCAAAACAGCACTAGCATGGCTAGTCTTCATTGGAGTATTCGCACCGTTCTAAACCTTCAAATCCTTTCTTTTTTTAGAAACAAGATGGAACAAGCTTTTAAAATATAGTTCGATAGACGCATGCATGGAAATTTGCTTCCGCTTATGCCACATGAAGGAGAGTATATTTTGTTGGTTTAGAGTTTTTCTACTCTGTTTTGCATTCTTTGAGATTTGCGCGCGCGCTCAAGTCTAATAGAGATTTGTTGAGTGTTACTACATCCCCTACCTTCTTAACCGCGTTTATAGGTAAGCACATGTCAGTGAACCGAGCAGGGGCTTCTTTAATCCTGGTTCTTCTGTAGCTTCTTTGGTTAAGTCTACATTCAGATGCGTTCGTTCGGAATTTTTCAAGCCTTAATTCGAGCAACAAAATTGGAAAACAATAGACATGTATTAATTTTGCTGATAGTATGCACTTCCGGAATGGGTTTTCGTGTGAAATTTGAACGTGGCTGTGAAGCTAACACCCGCGCTTTTGCGTCAACACACCGCTACTTTTTATTGAAGGCGGTTTTTGTGCACTGCAATGTATCTTCTGATAAAGTAGTTCACGAATCCGTCTTCGGTTCGCTGGAGTGCCTTGTAGTACGATTTTCTCCGCTTGTATTCTATTATGAGCAGGGGGTAACCATTTCTCCATAGGATGTAGTTCATCAGGAGCCGGCCTATTCTGCCGTTGCCGTCGCCGAAGGGATATATTTTCTCAAAAATGTAGTGTGCCCTAGCTGCCACTTCGACAGGATTCAGTTTTGAATCATTCAAGAATGATACGAGTTGCTTCGTAAGCCTTTTAATGTCGTTCCAATCTGGCACCACATAAGATCCCACTCTTACAAGATACTGTCTGAATCTGCCAGCGATGTCAGGCTTTGTCTCTTTGAAAATATCCCTATGCCACTTCAGCAAAAGCTCCTCAGATACGGCTTCTTCAGTTTTTAACATGTCCAAGAACACTGCCGCGTGAGATTCAGTTTCTCTAATATCCGTGAGGGGCTTGTTTGGTGCCACTTTGTCTTCCAGTATGAGCCTTGCTTCTTCAAAAGTTATGGTTGACCCCTCTATCGCGTTGGTGTTGTATGTGAAGGCTATGGCTATCTCTCGAAGCTCCTTTTCTTTTGCAGATTCAGGATACTTCCGCCAGTCTTTCTGAAAGCGGTTTTTGATTTTTTCCAGTTTTTCCGCCAATGCTGCTTTGGCTTCAAGCATGAGCCTGGCTTTGATTTCCTCGATGTTATCGGGAACTTTTTTGCCCAGATATAGCTCTTTAGTACTGACTTTGCCGTCTTTTCTGAAAGAATGCTGCAAGTAGAAATACTGAGTCTTGCCCTTCTTTCTTTTGATGATGCGCATAACCATTTTTACCATTACAACACGTATAAATTTTTCGTTTTAGTTAATTTTTGTAATGGTAAAATTTTAGACCTTGCTTTCCGTGATTTTGACAAACACAGCTATGAAAAGTAAGCAAAACAAACTGCCTACCCAGTGAGCTTCTAAGCTTGTCACCAAAAGACCCGAAAGATTCAAACCCTACGCACCCTACCACACTTTTCGCCCAGAATTCTTTCGAGAATCGCCTTTGTTTCAAGAATTTCTTCAGTTGTGCATTTTCGGTTGAGCTCCATAGTTAAAGGTCCACTGTACCCATATTCCTGAAGTTTTGTTAGGAACGCCCTCAACTCTGGCGTTTCAGCGTCGAAGGCTCTGTGCGCTCGGTTGCTCATGTGAACGTTGCATAGTTTGTTATTGTATTTTTCAAGAAGGCTCAGCGTTTGCCCGGTAGCTTCGGCGTGGCAAAAATCAAGTGTTACGCCCATGGTTCCGTCGTCCACGATGCTCAGTATTTCTTCAAGCTCAGCCACGTTTTTGCCGTAGCCGCTTGAAGCATAAGACAGATTCTCCAAAGCCAGCTTCACGTTTAGGCGCTTTGCGAACGCAGATAATTCGTTGAAAACCCGCGCCAATATCACGTGTCGTCGCGTTTCAGGCAGTTTCCGTGAAACGTTTGAATGGACAACCATGACTGGAGCCTGTAAGCGTCGGGCAAACTCCAAAGAAATCTTTCCGTAATAGATCGCTCTGTGAACCTCGACTTCGTCCTTAACGTGCAGCGTGGCAGCGTGCAACGTGAGACACGTCAACCCGTGAGCGTCGATGAGGCGTTTCACGGCGTAAACTGAGACGTCATCTTCAACTTTCACGCTCTTCATGTTAAACTCCAAATTCTCAAAACCCAGACTTCTAACAGCGGCTATATTCTCGTCTAAATGGTACTTTGAAAATACACCGTTGGACAGGCTTAGCCTCAAACCGTTCTCCCTCCTCCAAATCCACCAAATGAAAGACAGTTCTTCTAATGAAATATTACCTTTTTCAAATGTTTTCTGAAGGAAAAGCTCGAGCTATTTACAGATCAAACAACCATTGTGTTACTATTCTATAAACATCATGCGTACTTAAAACCTGAGCGCAGTGGAAGCAGAAACATAAAAGCTAAGGGTTGGTTTAACGCATTATTATTGGGTGCTTGGGATGAAGGTATTGGCAACAGCTTTCACAATAGCACTCTTACTTTCGACGTTAGCTGTTGCTATGCTTTTTGGAACAGTGCAAGCTGCTACGGATGTGAGTGGCATACCCAAGCCGTCTATCCCAGAATTCACTGTAAAATTTGCTGACTATTCTTACGATGTCCCTGCAAACACTTCAATAGACCCATACACAGGCAAAACTGTGAACAATCCTGCCCAACACATAGAAAACAATACATTACAAATTTCTATTAAGAACCAAACCATCCAAAGTGCCGAATTTCTATATTATGAAATCCGTATGAAGGGTCATTTTTCGGAAGAGTGGAGTAACATCTCTCAGATTCAGGCAAATCCTCATTCTGAATATACGGTCTTGACATACGCTTTAGGAGGAAACAATGCTTCGGGTAATTTTATCAGTCGGTTAGATGAAATTTCTTCAGGTGATACAGTAGATTTTCAAGTACAGGCACAAGTGTGGGATTATGTGCTTAGTGACCACCCAAATGACCAGTTTGGAGGCGGATGGATTTTCGTTATGGAAAGTGCAAGTAATTGGAGCAACACGCAAACAATAACTATTAGCGAGAGTCAGACGCCAACCTCTTCACCTGCGACAACGCCGACGCCAACGCCCAGCCAAGAACCTCAACAATTAGAACAAGAAATAATCATCGGTGTGGCTATCGCAGTTGCAGTAATAGGTGCTGGCTTAGGCTTGCTAATCTACCTCATCAAAAGAAAATAAACAATGCAAAAGTTTTGTTCACTTTCGCTTTCCAAACAACTTTTCCAATAGCCAAAAACATAGTTAAAGTTGCTTAAATTCCAATACTCCGCGTATTGTCACTGGTGAATTTCGTTAGAGTTCTGATAGGCTTTTGTTCCAACCCTGTTTTTCAAGGGAGGTGACGTGTGCAGATTAGCCATTCTTGAACGCTGTCCGGTTACACTTCATTGGACTAATCGATGAACACCAGCATATCCAGAGCCTAATAGAAATCGCATGCAGAAACCAGCAGGGGCTGTTCACGCCTATATAAAAGGGAGGGGGTACCAGTCCCAGAGCACAACAACCACAACCGCCTCTCTTCAGCTCAAACTATTTAAAGAGGGGCTATAGACTGCCACGAGCACATCAGTTAATCCCCGCAAGTCTTCGGCACCTGCATGGATCAGCGATTACAATTAAAGGTGAATTAAGGCGTCGTTCTTGAGAAAACGCGAAAACTACGTCACAGCGTTAAGGCGGTCTCAGGTAAATCCGAAGCTGTCCTCTTGAAACCTGAAGATCTATCCCGGTGTCCTTAGTAATGGATTTTGACGCAGGACCAACAGCGGAAATGGCTAAAACGTTTTTGAACGTGGATTTAACGCCGAGCAACTCGAAAGCCGCTTCTCTTTTCAATTCGATTTCAAAGTGCGTTACTTTCCACTCCTCTCCATCTACCAGAACATCCGTTATTTTACCCACTCTTAACCCTTCGCAGAATACTTCTTGACCAATTAACTCGCTAAACTTCATGACACTTCACCTTTTGCAACTCTTTTTTATTCTCTTTGAGAGTTTATAAGACTTATTCTGCAACACGCGAAGATGCGGTTTTAATGACATGCTTTTCGAAATCTACTGGAACCCATTTTTGTCAATAACCATGAATCAAGTCCCTTATCGCTATACGGTCTTCTTCTTCCATTTATCGCGATTCGCCAACCCAATTATAAGACATATCAGACCCAACGCGAAAAGTGGCAAACCGATTTCAAACGGTGTTTCCGCTAGAAAATAAACCATCATCATGGCAAATCCAGTGGGCAAAAAAGCTATGCCCATTATGAAAAAGGCTTGATAATCTGTTTCACCCGCTTTTCCTTCCCTCTTCCTTTTCCGCAAAATCACTACCAGCACTAACGTAACCAATATGCCTATGACCAAAAGCAAACTCATAGCAGACGCCGAATCATTCATTCTCCCATTCTCTCCAGCATGCTTAGAAATTGCGAATTTCACCTAAAAAGCTTCAGGAAACACACCGCCATTTACCAAATCCAGTTTGTGAAAGTTCGGTAAACTATTCCAACAAACATAAAAACAGATTGCGATGCGAAGTCGGCACTTTTGAGCCGTAAAGTTTAAGGGTAGAAGCTTTGTTAGGTTTCGCGTACTCGCTTACTAGGAGTTTGCGGTTTGAAATTCAAAGGAGAAACCATAGAAGAACGCAAAGCTGAGGTTCTAATCAAACTCAGAAAATACAAGTTAATCAAAAAAGAAAAACAGGAAGGCGCTATCGGCTACATCGTTAACATCCCCAAGGACAAAGAGAAAGCCTTAGTCTGGTGCATCCTTGACCAAGCAACCGTGGGCATCGCCATGATGAACGCGCTGTACAAGCTATTAGAAGAGAAAGGTCTGGAACGCACCATCGTAATCACAGAAGGACGCTTCACACACGCGGCTAAACAAGGCGCCAAAAAAAGAAAAGTCGAGCTTCTGCCCAAGTCTTTCCCAGTGTTCGAAATTTTTGAACATAAGCTGGTTCCGAAACACGAGATTCTAGGTGAAAAGGAAAAAAGCCAAATTCTCGCCGAATACAAGATTAAGCCATATCAGATGCCGCAGATAAAAGCAACCGACCCCGCAGTTAAAGCCATAGGCGCCAAGCCAGGCGACATGCTGAAAATAATAAGGAAAAGCGCAACGGCGGGAGAGCACATTGCTTACCGCTACGTGGTAGACTAACAAGGGGAAACAGCAGCCTCATTTTGCTATCATGACTTCTGTCGATTTGATGACAGCATTTACTTCGTCGCCTACTTTTACGCCTAAGTCTTCAACCGCTTCTTTCGTTATCACGGCAGTCACCACCACAGGCGCTTTAATCTCAACTTTGACCTTCGCGGTTATCCCGTCTTTTTCAACAGAGACCACTTTCCCCTTTAGCTGGTTTCGTGCGCTGATTTTCAGTCCTAACACCTCCCAATACTGTTGGTCCGCAAGAACCTCACTCATGTAGCCCGCTACACGCTGATACTCCTCTAACAAGCTCTGCCCCAGCGCTGTTAGTTTTGCGCCGCCTCCTCCAGCCTTGCCGCCCTTAAAAGTTTCCACGATTGGCGCTTCGACCGTTTTTTGAATTTTTTGCAGGTAATTCCAGACGTAGCGATAAGACATGCCGAGCTTCTCAGCGGCTTTTGAAATGGACTGCTCCTTTGCTATGGTTTTTAGAATTTCAGCGCCGCCTTTTCCGATGACTGGTTTTCCGTTGTATTCTATCCAAACTTTGCAGGAGGGCTTGTGCTTTTTGTGAGTGAGCATTCCATTTAGAGTTAATCGTGATAAAGTTTATAAGGGTAGTGATATGAATGACAAAACATAACGGTGTTTGAATATGCAAGCATGGCAAAAAATGCTCGCAGCCGCAGTATTAGCAACCATAATGGTGGTCGCGGGAACAATCGTTTACTTCAACTACTTCTCAAAACGCAGGCTCTTCATATCCACAACCACAAGCCTCTACGACACAGGCTTACTAGACGCAATAGAAGCGGACTACGAATCAACCCACAACATCGACCTCAACATAGTAGCCGTAGGAACAGGCATAGCCATCCAACAAGCCGAGAGCGGCGACGCCGACGTCGTACTCGTCC
>CAZWPI010000058.1:0-9305 GCA_964636055.1 uncultured Candidatus Bathyarchaeia archaeon | reverse complement strand
AAAGGGTCTTTTCCTAAAACTTCAACTTGCCTCACCACTTCATCTGCTTCTTTTCTAAACGTCGGCAAGAACGACATCTTTCGCATTTTCTTCCAGCTATCGTAAGGTGATATTCCGCTTGCCGCGAGCAGAGTAAATATCATTACCACGAAAGGCAACTCGTGCTCAACCTTTTCTTTCTCTTCACTAGCAGCTTTTGACAGTAAACCGAACACTCTGCCAACAAAACCACCTGGCGCTTTCATTTACTAATGCTCCTTTGCGTTTTCGTCTTCTGCAAGTTCGGGCACGTTGATTGAGCTGCTTAATGCTTGGTGTACGCTTCTGAAGTCACGGAGGTTCTTTTCAACCATCTTCAACAGAATCCGTTTTCGCCTTTCAAGCTCTTGAATGACCACGCTGAGAGGAACATCGAGGCTTTTGGCTATTTTATTTAATAAGTAACTTTGGTTGAGGTCTTGTTGGAAAACGTCAAGTGCCGGGTTCCATAAAAACACGTCTTGAATGGCTCCGCTGGGATTTATTTCTGAGATTTTTACAATTTTCCGAGTTGAAACCTTCCTTTCTAAGGCTGCGAAATTGGGTGATTTCACTTGCTTAACGACTATGACGCAGTTCATTAAGGGTATAATTCCCTTAGGGATGTTCATAGGCGGCTGCGTTAGGCGCTTTATCACGGTTTCAACACTTTCTGCGTGCATTGTGCAGAGCCCGCCGTGACCGGTTGCTAAGGCTTGGAAAAGAACGTAAGCCTCCTCGCCTCTAACTTCGCCTACCAGAATCAAGGCGGGACGGTGGCGCACAGCTGATTTGATGAGGTCGTAGAGAGAAACCTCGCCTTCGCTGTCGCCTCCGAATCCTGGTCTGGCGATTGTTGACACCCAGTTTTCTTGAGGAAGATTGATTTCAGCAACTTCTTCAACCGAAATGATCTTAAAGTCAGGTTTCACAAGGCAGGCAATAGCGTTGAGCGTTGTTGTCTTTCCAGCGCCTGTGGGGCCAACGATCATAACTGACATTTTGTTTTCCATCAGCATCCACAGGTAAGCGCCGATTTCCTCGTTAATTGTTTCGTTCATTATCAAGTCTACGATGGTGATGGGGTCTTCCCTGAACTTCCTGATGGTGAAGCTTGTTCCCGCAGGGGTTGTTTCTTTTCCGAATGAGACGGCGAGCCTGTGTTTTCCTGGAAGAGTCAAATCCACAATTGGGTGCGCTATGCTGACGTGTTTGCCCTGCCTGTGCACTATCCTTGTTATGAAATCGTCTAATTCTTCTTCGTCGCTGAAAAAGATGTTTGTTCGGGTGTTTTCGTATTTTCTATGCCACAGATAGACGGGTTTGTTGAGTCCTAAACAACTAATGTCTTCAATGTAGGGGTCGCACATCAGAGCATCGATTTTTCCATAACCCACTAAGTCTCTTTCGAGATAGTGGAGAATTTTTCTTAAGCCGATTTGGTCGATTCCTTCAAAAGCAGTTGGATGATCGTCAATTATGTCGGGCAGTTGCCTATGAAATGATTCCTCAAGGGTTTCATCTGACCGTGGAGCTTTCAACTCGTATTCTAGGATGTTCTTCAACCGTTTGTACGCTTCTCTTTCCTCCCTCGTCATGGTAAGTTCATCGACAACGTAGAAATAGCTGCCATCGGATTCGTCTTGGAATATCCAGGCGTAGGAAAAGGGAGGCTTAAGAGGATAACTTCCGATCTGCGTATGGCCTTCAGGTACACGGCAGCCCTGAATGCCCAGATAGCCAATCAGGTCCTCTTCGGAAATCTTTTCTTTTTCTTCTGTTTCTTCATTTTTTTTCTTTCCGAACGGCATCTCAGTTTCCTCCAGAAAGAGTTAGATGAACGCCCGCGCTGTCTGGGTAGCATTCTAGGATGGCTGCGCCTGAATCGCTTATGTAAGTGCCCGATGCAGAGACGTCCGACGGGATGTATGTACGTTGGTCGCTGGAGATGGCGGTGGTTCCAAAGCCTGCTTCAACCCAAGTTCTGGCTGAGTCGTTCGTTATTTCAATCCAATATCTTTGGTTTCCAATTAACGGGGGGAGATCCACATGGAGAGTTGAGGTGAGGTTTTCCGCTGTTGCGTGCGAGATGAGTTCCATGCTTTCGGTTGCGACGTATTCGGTTATGTTGGATAGCTGCTGTTTTTCGGCTTCGGTTTTCACGTTAAGGGTTGAGAGTCCGCACGCGGAGATAACTATGGTGCCTACGATGAGTGATGCGAATAATGTGTAAACGTAGCTGGGGATTATCGACGGCATTTTTTACTGCACCCACCTCTGGATTGTGACGTTGCAGAGAACCGTTTCGACGTTGATTATTGCGCCGCTGGGGGTGCTTGAAACGGGAACGGAAACCTGCCCGCTGACGCCGTCTAGAACCGAAGTTACCAGTAAAGTTGCAGGTTCATATGAAAGGTCGTAGGTTACGGTTGCTATTTGTGTGGAAACACATGACATTTTTAATGGAACCTCTCCGAACAGCGAAATTGCATCTGAGGAGTTCAGGTTGACCACGTAAATTCGCAAGTTGGTTACCGCCTTGTCGTTTTCTATGCCAGCCGTCGTATACGATATGGTTGGGCGATAGCGTAACAGGATTTCAGGGTGCTCCGCGCCGCTTCTGATGTAAAGCTGAGTTATGACCGAACCGCTTTGATTAACAATCGTGCGGCTGTCTCCTTTCAAAAATAGACCTGTATCGGGCGTTTCTGAGTACGGGAGCTCATATATGACTTGCCCGACGGTTTCATCGAAGATGGTGGCGGCGACATCTCTGTTGTCGGTGACGTTTATGATCAAAGAGTTGGCGGAGGGCTGAACATTTACTTCTCCACCCGAATCGGCGAATTCAAACGTGCGTGCTGAACCTGGCTGCCATAGCGTTGAGCGCAGATTCTCGTCGAAAGACAGCATGTCCTGTTTTGCGGTTGATATTTTAAGCGCCGTGCTTCGCGTGTTCACTTTTTCAACTGCGAAGTAGTATGTGATGGAGACTACTCCCAGCATGGATACGAATAGTATCATGAAAGTGGCTGGGATAGCCAGTGCCCTTCGTGATCGGCACCATTTATTCAGGTTAACAATCAATTTTCTTGTCTCTTCTGTAACCCATTTACTAAGAAAATCTCTGAATGAATGAATTAAGTCATTTGTGTGTAATAGCAATGTACATATAATGCTGTAAAACCAAACGCGTACCTCTTTTGGGTGAATTAACATTTCTGTTGAGGCTCCTTTTTGGAAAGCAGTCTTTTCTTCAAAATGTTTTTTTCTAAAAAAAGGAAAGAAAGAAAGTGGTGGGGTGAGTCTCTCTTATGTTACTCGCTTTTAGAGGGCTGCTTCGACGTTGGTCTCTTTGTAGTATATTGCCTGCGAAGAGAACACCGTGATCGCAACAGTCAGACCTACGTCGTTGACTGTGATGCTATCAGGGCTGGTGATGTATACAGCCATGGTTGAGCCAGATGTCAACACTAGATTTTCGCCAGCACTTGGTTGAGCAGGCGCCCCAGTGAGTCCTCCGAATGTGTCACTTGAACTTATCACTGTGTTTGCAGTATAGTTCAGATCGGTGGTAAGGGTATCGCCAGTTGTGGCTGCGACATACCATACTCCAGACATGTTGACACTTTGGCCGCGGACAGCGATTTTGCTTATGACAACATCTCTTCCACCAGTGTTCGTTATCATTATGGCCGCTACTGCTGAGCTATCCATATTTACCCAGATGTGCTGCTTTGTCATTGCTATGTTTTCTTCCTGCACTCTTGTGCTAGTTACGTTGATGGCGAAGTAGGTTACGACTCCGGCTAAGAGCACTGAAACCACTAGAATTATCAGCGTTGTCACGACTGTGCTTAGAGCCAAACGATTCTTCAGTATATTTTTCATTTTATGTCTCCTTGAAAAACAAGGGAGGCAAATTTGGATAAGTAGATTTGTGTGTAGAACAAAGCTACACATAGTTTAGAGAAAAACTAAATGGCTAAATTGAAGAAAATAAGTGGCTTATGGCATTATGGTTGCTTCAACATTAGCTTCTTGGTAGTGAACAGCGTTAGAGGTATAGATGGCCATACTTACAGTCAAGCCTACATCATTAATTGATATGCTGTCTGGGTCGTCAATGTAGATTAATGCGGTGTAGCCCGACTTCAATATAAGGTCGGTAGAGGCTGCTTCGAAAGTGTAAGGTGTCCCGCCAATGGATATGTCTCCTGCACCCACAGTTGACGATGAGTTGTATGCGAGGTCAGCGGTTATTGGGCCTGTTGTGATGTTGTAGCACACGTTGGTCCATACCGATTCTTGTCCTCTGATGCTAATTTTGTCTAGGACTACATCTCTTCCGCCAGTGTTTATTATCATTATGGCTGCTTGTCCCCCATTTACGGGATCGTACCATATGTGTTGTTTTGTCAGATGCAGGCTTTCTTCCTGAACCCTTGTGCTGACCACGTTGGTGGCGTAATATACGACTACTGTTGCCAGCAGTACTGATACTACTAGAATGATTAGCGTGGTTACGACCGTGCTTAGAGCGATGCGGTTCCTAAGCAGTTTTATCATTATGTTCATTTCACCTTTGATGTAGCAGAATCGCAATTTGTTATAAATATCTTCTGTCACACGATTTAAGATTACGTTTCCAGTTTACCTCTTAAAAACCTCACTTCATCTCACTCATCTGAATCTACGCTCAATTCCGATACAGAACATAGCATAAACTAAACGTGTCCAGCCACATCAACGCTCCGCTTGCTCTCAGGCTTCAAAGATCGCCGTTTTTGCGGTTCAGGTAAAGTCTTTATCAGCTTGAGTGGGTATATGACGGGTAAGAAGGCTTGCGAATGACATCTCAAACTGATTGGTTGGAAATTCTCGTTAACTGCAAAGAAAACGTAAAAGAGCGCATTCGCCCTCACCTTAAAACTTTGAATGAGCCACAGCCCGATTTGGGCATAGGCGCTGGCGGCGACCCCATAAAACCGGTTGATTTGGCTGCGGAAAAAGCCATCGTCGAGGTTCTGCAGCAGTCTGGCACCTCGTTTACGCTCATAAGCGAAGAGTCTGGCGTGAAAGAGTTCGGCGATACCCCTGCGCAGTGCTACGTGACCGTTGACCCCATAGACGGCACCAATAACCTTGTCCGCGGAATCCCCTTCTACGCTTCATCCATCGCCATTTCCGCTAAACCCGCTCTTTCCACCGTTTACGCAGCTCTAGTGACAGACCTCTTCCACGATACCACGTACACTGCGCTAGAAGGCAAAGGCGCCTACCGCGACGGCGAAAAAATAACTTCGTCCACACGTGAGTCCTTGGATGAAGCAATGGTGGGTTTAGACTTGAACAGCTACAAGGTTAAGGAAATCGCGCCCAAACTAACGAACCTGATCCAAAAAACTAAGCACATACGCCATTTCGGCGCCAACGCCCTTGAACTCTGCTACGTGGCAGACGGCACCACGGACGCCTTCATCGATATCCGCGGAAAACTCCGAACAACCGACATGGCCGCCGCTTTCTTAATAGTTAAAGAGGCAGGTGGGACAGTTACCACGCCTTCAGGCGACTCCTTGGACGTTAAGCTAGACCCTAAACAGAAGGTAAAATTCATAGCCTCTGGGAACAAACAAATTCACAAAACCATCCTCAGCCTGGTAAAACCGTAATGTTAAAGCTACTGCTGCCCAGCCCTGCGGCTTTGATAAAAACTGGAAAAACAAAAACACTCGTCATAGCCGACCCCCACATAGGCTGGGAGATGGCGCTCCGAGACAAGGGCATCCACGTTCCAAGCCAAACACCGAAGCTTCTGCAAAAACTGGTGGCTGTGCTTTCCAAGTACAAGCCTGACGCGCTCCTCATTCTCGGCGACGTTAAATACACCGTGGTTGCAACAGAGCCAGGAGAATGGCATGACATACCCGAATTCTTCAGCAACCTCAAAAATCACGTAAGAAACATAGCCATAGTACGCGGCAACCACGACGCAAACCTTGAACCCTTACTGCCCGAAAACATCAAGCTCCTCCCAGCCACAGGCACCATAGTAGGCGACGTCGGCTTGTTTCACGGTCACAAATGGCCCTCTCCAACGCTTTTGAAGTGCAAAACCCTGATCATGGGGCACCTTCACCCCGTTGTGGTCTTCCGCGACCGCGCTGGCTTCAAGATAACAAGGCAGGTGTGGGTTAAAGCCAAATGCAACACCACTCAACTATCAAAAACGCTGCTGCAGAAACAGCACATAAAAATTGAAGGCACACCAGAAGAGACTACGAAAAAACACTACAATTTCAAGCCACGCACAGATCAAATTTTCATCATGCCATCCTTCAACGACTTCCTAGGCGGCAGACCCATAAACGAAACAAAACCACGAAGAAAAGACCAAACCCCAACAATGATTGGGCCTGTTCTGCGCTCAGAAGCAGTTGACGTAGACAACTCGGAGATTTACCTTTTAGACGGCACATACCTCGGAACCCTAAACCACCTCAGAAGACTGTAAACGCTACAAACCGAGCCGACACCCGACCACGCAAAAACACAGCAGCCTCGCACTCACAGCAAACAGAAGCTTAACCTTTACTTCAGCCTTTATATAAGGGGGTTATAGACTGTTCCAAGCATAACAGAGCCAAACAGCCTATTTGGAGACAGCAGCTACTTGCGTAGCAGGTTCAACTCGAATTCGAAAAACCGAGAAAACGGCAAAAAGGAATGGACTGAAAGTGGGAAGATTGGGTTAAGGTTGCCACTTGTCTATTATGTATTTTGGGATTTCTGAGGAGTCACGTGGTCCCACCTGTACCTTCCAGCCGCTGAGTTCTTCGATTTCCCCGCTTATTCTTGAGGCTTTGCCTGGAATAATGATTTTCCTGTGCTTAACCTTGCTCTCTATACCAGTTTCTTTTATGGCGTCTGCCACTTTTTCCGCTGTCAGCTTGCGCCCCGCAACACCGCTGTCCACCGCTGAACCCTCAGTGTCCACCACAATCAAGTAAGCGCTATTCTTGGAGTTCTCAATGTCCGAAGCCACAGTGTAATACGTCAAAGCAAAGTTTGTAGTGAACAACACAGGCGAATTCTCATCTGGCGTACCGAACTCCTTCAAGCCAGGCTCCACAGCCACAGGCTTACGTGGGTCAGTGTAAATGTTCTGCCGCAACACCGCGTTTGGAAGAAGCGACCACCCATCGGCACCGTGCATCACAAGAACGTCAGCGTAACGAACAATCAGCATAGCCGCCAAGTAAGCCTCACGCCACTTCACAACTTCATCCGCCGCTTCACCCTGATCCATCCAAGCAACCATAGGAACACCCAGCAACGGAAAACCAGCAAGCTCCTCACCACCCTTGCACGCAGCCCTACGCAGCATAGTGAAGTTGTTCAACGTGTCAGCCAAACCCTCATTCACGAAAGTGCCAGGATCCAACACCAAATCTTGAACGCCGTAAGCCAACAACGTCTTAGCCAACGATGCCAGCATGCTTAAATCGTTAGGCGCAGAAACCGCAAGTGGGCAACGGTACATCAACGCCAGTTCCGCCATGTCTTTCCAGTTGTCCATCGTCGCCGCGTACAACAAAGGCTTTGCTTTCGGCGCAGCCATCAAACCTGCTTCAGCCACGTTCGCGTTCAAACTGCACAAAATTAAAGGCAAATCAGTGTTCTCAACCACTTTCTTAACTGCAGCCTTGAACTTTTCAGGGTCACCTGACGCGGAGCGAACAGCAATCATGTCCAGCTTAAGCGTATAGCCTATGTACTCGTAGCTGAACTGCTCCGTGCGCTTTATGCGGTTCAGCAATTCCTCGTCAGTCATCTCGTCTGTTACGTCAATTGCAATCGCCGTTGGGTTGGAATATGTGAACTCGTGACGATACATGACAAGTTTTCCGCCGAGCTTGACCGCTTTTTCGCCTTCGCCAACAACTACTTCTTTAACTGGAGGCTTCAGCATGTCCTTCAACTTGTTGTAAGCCTTCTCGTTTTCCTTCTTCAACAACGGAGGACACTGGTCAACCTGCACCTCACGGTTAACAATTTTCGTGGCGAAAGCCATGCAGTTTTCTTCACCGCATTCTTTACAGTTAATTTTCGGAAGAAGCTTGTAAACATCTATAGGACTAAGTTCCTTTACTCCGACTTTGCTTTTCTTTTCTCTTTCAGTCATGCACATACGCTCCTTCAGGGTTTCAGGGAAACCCAGTCAACAAACTTGCTCGCATCCGCTTTCTTGCCGCTCACCAGATTAGCGGTAACGTCCTTCAACGTCTTCACCGCAGCAGGATGCATCATCATAAACAAGTCCACACCAGTAAGCAAAAGCGTCAACGCAGTCGTCACTTCCCACAGTGGACCCCTAAGCTCACGAGGCTCCCACTCAGGCGCCATCTTCAGCCACGCTTCCCGCGCAGCCCAAGCGTTAGTAGTGCCAGAAGACATAGGATGAGCAAGCTCCACATCACCCATCAAACCCGCAAGCCTAGCACGCTCCATGTTGGTAAAAGCGTAGTCCAGACCGTAACCAAGCGCTGCAGTGGTCAAGTCCATAACAATATCTTCGTTGCCCAGAAAATCATACAAACGCCTGTTAAGCTCACGAGCCAAGTTCAAATCCATAGGAGTGAAAGACAACGCCACATGACCGTTCTTCTTAACAAACTTGGCGCAACGCTCAACATCCATGTCCTGCGTTATGGAACTCATCAGGAAACGTTCACCAGCGAAAGTCTCAGCTATTTCCGCGAAAACATCCGCGTCCTTAACTGGATCACCGCAACCGCCAATCACCAATGGCACGTCAACAGCCTGCGTGACCTCCTCCACCGTTTTGACAGCGTCCTTCGGCGTGGCATCCTTCAGCAACGGATCAA
The DNA here is from genome assembly GCA_964636055.1 of uncultured Candidatus Bathyarchaeia archaeon. Taxonomy (GTDB): domain Archaea; phylum Thermoproteota; class Bathyarchaeia; order Bathyarchaeales; family Bathycorpusculaceae; genus SG8-32-3. Next base: position 396 of record CAZWPI010000058.1, on the reverse strand, counting down.
TGCTGATCAGGTGAATTGTAACCATGTCCGCACCGAACTTTTCAACCGCAAGCTTCGCCCAAGCCGCAGGATCACCGATAACGTCTTTCACATGCATCTTAACAGCCTTTGACAAGGGAATTTCCATGTCAAAAACGTCAAGCGTAACAACCGGCGGATGCACAACAGGCCGCTCAAACGTGTAGAAAGCCGGTGAAGTCTCGCCGCCGATGATGATTGACCGCCCACGTGTTCCACCTTCGCCTTTAGTAGCACCAAGCTTGACCTCAACGATTTTGCCTGGATAAGTCTCGACTGGAGGCACAAACTGCGCCGTCATCAACTCTGTAGGCTTGCCCTTCAGAGCAGGAGCCACTTTTAGCTGGGGCATGACTTGGCTGGGTAAGGCTCCAGACT
>CAZWPI010000057.1:0-9444 GCA_964636055.1 uncultured Candidatus Bathyarchaeia archaeon | reverse complement strand
ATCAAAGAAAGCAGCCCTAACAGCAGTTATGTCAGCCTTAATCGCGGTCACCACCATAATCGCCATACCACTGCCGCCTCCACTTTCGACCGTTAACTTGGCACCGGTGATAATATTTGCGGTAAGCATCCTGCTCGGCTCCAAAGTAGGTGCAACAGCCACAGCCATCGGATGCGCTATCGGATACTTAGCAGGAACCAGCATGGGAACAATCCTCATCCCCCCAGGATTCGTTTACATATATCTGGTAGGTCTCATGGTTGCCAGAACCCCAATGGCGCTGACGGCGGGTTTTCTAAGGAAGAAAAGCGAAATCGCAGGTATGACTCTTGGCGTGGTCGTCGAAACCCTCATCTTCTTCTGCATAGACCTTTTTCTGTTCGGCCTCGCAATCGCCATCGTCGACTTCGGCGTGTTCATAGATTTGGTGTCCGTGCCAATCACATTTGCAGTGCTTCTCGCGGTCAGAAGAATGTTGAACGTTAAGTATCTGGCTTAGATGAGTAAAATGAACGAAAGACCTGTTTACTCTCAAGAGCAAGCAGCCAAACGATACGAGGCTTCCTACGAGAACAAGTACAAAAGGGCAGATGCACTAGAGAAGAAGCTGCTGAAAAAACTTCTGGAACAGTTTGGGAACACACAACGCTTGTTGGAGGTAGGCTGCGGAACCGCCCATTTCACAAGGTGGATGGAGTCACTAGGGTTTGAGTGCTACGGTGTTGATGTTTCGAAGGTCATGCTGAAAGAGGCGCGGAAGATGTGGGTTCAGGGTCGTTTGCTTCAATGTGAATCGAGCCATTTGCCGTTTAGAGCCAAATCTATGGATGTTGTGGCGTACGTGACGAGTTTGGAGTTCATGCCTGACCTCAACGCAGTTTTAGCCGAAGCAGGGCGTGTTGCCAAAAAGGGATTAGTTATCGGATTGATAAACAAATACAGTCTGTCTACCCTTAGGAAAATGTTTCAAGCTAAAATAGGAAGCAATCAGTTTTATCTGAATGCACATTTCTACTCCATACGCAATATGAAACGAAAACTAAACAAGAACCTCAAAGCGCCCAAAATCATAGACTGGAGCACCACGGTTTTCGCCAAAGTCTTCGGCAACTTAGAATCTTCTCGTTTCCCTTTCGGTTCCTTCCTCGGAATAGCGGTTAAGCTGGATGACAAACATGACTGAAATTGGAAAATTCTCCACAGATTTAATAGAAAAACTAGTCTTCCCTCACCTAGGCACAAAGAGTTCTTCAGTGCTCGTGGGTCCAGGGCATGGGCGCGACAATGCGGTGATTAAGGTTGGAGAGGAACAGGTTCTCGTCGCAACGGCAGACCCATTATCGGTGATTCCGACATTGGGATTTAGAAATTCCGCCTATATTTCTGTGCACTTGCTGGCTTCTGATTTAGCAACTTGTGGCTTTCCACCACAGTTTTTAATGGTGAATCTTAATCTTCCCCCTCAAATGAAAAACGAAGAGTTCGAAGAATATTGGACAGGCATTGATTTTGAGTGCAAGAAGCTGGGAATCTCCATTGTAGGCGGACACACGGGCAGATACGTAGGCTCTGATTACACTGTGGTAGGCGGAGGAGTGATGATAACGATAGCTCCAGAGCAAAAGTATCTTGCAAGCACAATGAGCAAGCCCGGAGACCTGCTTTTAATGACCAAAGGTGTAGCTATCGCAACGACAGCCATACTTTCGCGGGTTTTCCCTGAAACAATAGAAAAAGCCTTCGGAGCATCATTCCTGAAGAAAACACAAGGGTACTTGGATAAGTTTAGTGTAGTTGAAGACGCTTTGACCGCGGCTTCGGTTGGCTTAAGGGAAAACGGCGTTACGGCAATGCATGACGTGACTGAAGGCGGATTGCTGGGGGGCTTGTACGAGTTGGCAGAAGCATCACGGGTTGGCTTGGAAATCGAGCTTTCTGATGTTATCATAGAAGAAGAAGCAAAACGTATTTGCGACCTATTTGACTTGTCTCCTTATTCAAGTCTGAGCGAAGGAACATTAATAGCAACCGTGAAACCTGAGAAAGCCCGAGAAGTCCAAAGCGCATTAGAGGCAAAAGGAATAAGGAGTGCAATAATGGGAAGAGTCACAGACAGTAAGAACGGGAGATGGGTGAAAACCGAAGACAAGAAGCAACCGTTGGAGAAACCCTCTTCCGACCCTTATTGGAAGGCTTATTGGAAGGCTATCCGAGAAGGATGGAAATGAGACGCGTTCGCAGACTGAAAGGCTTGTACCTTGTTGTTTCGCCAATTCTGCCACTTAAGGAATTGCTATCTGCCACTGAGAAGGCACTCAACGGAGGGGTGGATATTCTGCAGCTTTCTACGGGGACGGAAATTTCTGATAAACGTTATTTTGCGGGAGAGATAGCAGACTTGACGAGAGAACACGAAATACCCTTCATAATAAACAACGATTTGCAGTTAGCAAAGGAAGTTGACGCTGATGGGTTGCACTTCGACGCATATGAGATTGCACCCAGTGAAGTGAGAAAAACATTAGGCAAAGAATGCTTAGTGGGCTACACTGTGAACGTCGATATGCAGAAAATACAATGGGCAGAGAAAGAAGGGGCAGACTACGTTTCGTTCTGTTCAGTTTTTAACAAGGGCACAGCCGCTCAATGCCCCATCGTATCATTGGAAACAGTGAGAAGCGCAAGATCACTCACATCACTTTCGATTTTTGCGGCAGGCGGCATAAACCTCGACAACGCACATTTAGTTCTTGAAGAAGGAGCCGATGGAATAGCAGTCACCTCAGCACTTCTTAAGGCTAAAGACCCAGAACAAACAGCTAGAGCCTTCAAAGAAATCATCCACAAACTTCAAAGAAACGACCGATGAAAAAATCACATCGATAAAACTTAGAGTAGGATTCTTTCAGGGAAAGTGTAGATGTTAATGCGTTTTCCCCGCACAAACCCAGCCAAAGTCAAGTTCGCCGCTTCAGCCATGGCAACGCCAGAATCCAACGCGGCACCCAAAGAAGCCACAATCGGCAAACCAACCTTCGACGCTTTGAAGACTATGTCGCCTGACAACCTTCCAGTTGAAGCCAGAAAACACTCGCCGAAGCGAGCTTGTTTAAGCGCAGCCATGCCAATTACTTTGTCCACGGCGTTGTGTCGACCCACATCCTCAGCTAAAGCCACCATGGAGCCGTCAGCCGTGTAGATGGCGGCAGCGTGCACTCCGCCAGTTTGCCTGAAGACTTCAGCCTTGAAGTTCAGTTGGTTGACGGAGTTGAAGACGACTTCGGCTTTAACCTTCAATTTTGACGTTACTTTTGGGGGTTTTCGCTGGTACTGGTAAATTGATTGTTCACCGCAGGCTGAGGTGACGATGCGCTGGTGGAGTCGCGAGAGGCTTAATCGCTCATCAACGTTGATTGTGGCGTTCAGTTTGACGTGGCAGGTGCCTTCTGTTTCGTTCAGGTTTACTTCTTCGATTTCCGCGGTTGATTTGAGGATGCCTTCTGAAAGCAGGTGTCCCACTGCCATCTCTTTCAGGTTCGAGGGGGAACACAGGATGGTTGCCCAGTAAGTCGTGTTCACAAACAGGTGAAGAGGTTTCTCTTCGGCAACGTAGTCAGCTACCGTTTTTGAGGTTTTCGTGGAGAGGTCAACTTTCTCTATTTCTACTTTGCGCATGAAGATTCACGTTTACCGTTTTAGCTCGGACAGGAGGAAAGTCACAATCTCGTCGGCGACGTTGACTTTCGTGACCATCTGCAAGCCCTTCCAGCCAGGCTGACTGTTCACGTCAACTATCACTGGACCTTTCGGACCTTCGAGGATGTCAACTCCTGCGATTTTGCAGCCAATAACCTTAGCGGACTTGACGGCTAACTCCTCAAATTCTCGATTAAGCTCTAACGGTGCTGGTCTGGCTCCTTGGCTGTAATTTGTTTTCCAGCTTTCTGAGACGCGACGCATTGCCGCTATCACATGGTCGTCAACAACGAACGCGCGGATGTCAGAGTATCCATGAGGCACGAATTCTTGGAGGTAAATTACGCCGTGATGGAAGGTTATGGCTTTGAAGACTGTTGAGGCGATTTCTGAGTCTACAACGCGGGTTGCGCCGATGCCTCTTGAACCGAAAAGCGGCTTAACCACCACATCTCCGCCTAAATCGGCGAACGCTTTCAGCGCTTCGTTCACGCTTTCTGTTGCCATTGTGCGGGGTACGGGTATGCCGTTATCTTCCAGAATTGCTAGGATGTCGTATTTGTCGACGCAGTGCTCAATTGCTTCGGCGGGGTTTATGACGAGAAAGCCTTGGCGTTCCAGCTTGTAGAGCATGTCCATTCTGAAAACCAGCTCTTCCAGCGAACCGCGTCCAATGGGGCGGATGACAAGTGCATCCAGCGCTTCCAGCAGTTGCGTTTCGTTGACTTTGAAGTAGGGTTTTTGCCCAAGCTGCGCGATCAGTTTCGGAAACGTAAAGCACACGTACTGAATGCCGCGTTTGGTCAGCGCTTCTCTCAGCTGGGTGCAGCTCCAAGCTTCCATGTTTCTGGTTGCGATTCCGATTTTCAAAAGCGAACCTTCCTTGTCCGTTTACTCTGTAAAAGATGCTGATTGCTTTTGCTCTTAAAGTTTCCGTGAGAAAAACGTGTTTGGCGGGGGTCGTGTTCTCTAGCGCTTGGAAAAGCTTATACCCCCTCTATATATAGATTAAACTATTAGTTGACTGAAAAGGGTTCGCTGGCTAGCTGCTCGGAAAAGACTATAGCCCCCTTATATAAAGCAGGCAACATATTGTTCTGAAGTTTGAGTGCGGATTGTTCAGGAAAGCGAATCGCGGCTATTTTTCGAGCGCTTGTTTTATTTTGTTTATGCTGTCCGAAAAGTCTGCTGGTTCGTCTGGCTTCATTCCCTTTTTTGAAACGCTCAGGATGGTGTCATAGCCCTTTCTGGATAGTTCTTTTGTCAAAACGCTAAATGTTCTGCCTTTCCAGAGAGCATGAGTGCAAAACAAGATTGCCTTTTTGCCTTCAGTTTTCGGCAAGCGTTCCACGAATGCCGTGGTCTCCTGTGCAGGTCTGAAACCCTCGACAGGCGTGCCCAGAATCAGCATGTCAAAACCTTCAACTACTGACGGGTTAGAATCGGCTATGCTGAAGACGGAAGCTTTCGTTGACTCGGCTATTGCCTCTGCCATGCGCTTGGTGTTTCCCGTTCTTGAGAAGTACAATACACACGGCTTCATGTTTTCAGATTACGATTCTTTCGCTTAATATATTCTTCGCCTGACCCAGCAGTAGAAACTGGCTAGCCATTTGAAGAACACAAAATTTAAAAAAGCTACAGTACAACCCAATTGCGGTGTGCTAGATTGAAGTTTTGGCCACAGAAAAGATGGAAACAAATCATTCTTGTGGTTGTCCTTATTCTAATCGCGGTGTTTGTTGCATTTGCGACGTTTGCGGGCTTGTTGCTGGCTGGAATTCTTAGCAGGGATGTTGTCAGCGAAATCGACGTTATGAACGCGGATGGCAACAAGACAGCGTTAATTGTGTATCAGCCTGGCTTCAGCAGTTTTCCAAGGGACGCTTCGTACGCTTTTGCAGATGGACTTGCTTCGAGTGGGTGGCGCGTGGAAATTACCACCGCAAGTTCTCAAGCGCCTTCCGACCTTTCGAAGTACAGTCTGCTTACACTTGCATATCCAGTGTATGGCGGAACGGCTGGAACGGCCATCGTAAGTTACGCCAAAAGGCTAAGTAATCTTGATGGAATTAACACGGTAATTATCGCCTTACAAGGTGGGACTGCCCCCAGCCTAACCATCGACACTTTGAAGCAACAAGTGCAAGCTGCAAACGGCACATTCTATAAGGGGCTGTCCTTGTCTACTGATGACAGCTCTGCGTTGGAAAGTGCCCGACAAGCCGGAAGCAACATCACTCCTTGAAAGGAGGAAAAACGCAATCGATAACCGCGTTCCCTCTGCAATTACTGCCGTGCGCCTCGGCTTCGTTCCCCTACTTGTCTTTCTAGTCAGCAATAGACTGCTTTTTTATGGTGCTACTTTGTTTCTTTTTCTGCTTTTGACAGACTTTCTGGACGGCTACTTGGCGCGGAAACTCGGGGTTTCTTCAAAGTTTGGAACCTATTTTGATGTGACCGCAGACTTCACTCTTGTTTTCTCCATGTTCCTAGCTTTCGGTTCTGAAGGCTTTTATGCTGAATGGGTTCTAATTTTAGTCGCCGCAGTTTTTGCCGAGTTCGTTTTAACAGGTCTCTCCTCAAGTAAAACCTACGACCCAGTGGGAAAATACTACGGCAGCCTGCTTTACGGGGCGACAGGGTTAAGGTTTATTTTTGCAGGGCAATTCTTCTACAGCGTGGTCACGGTTGGTGTTGCTGCGTTTTCCGTGGCATCAATCTTAAGCCGAGTAACTTTCCTTTTGAAAAAGCAAATGTCCAATTGAATTCATAGCGTCTTAATGAAAAATAGCTCGTTTTTTAGAAATTCCGCTTCAACATGTCCGATAGCTTAACTTCAGGATTATGATACCAGTCATTATAAGCCACTATGTCGCCGCAAATCGCGTTTTTCGGGCACCACGCGTAACATGCGTAACAAGTCTCGCAGTGATGCTGCCACACAGGCTTGCCATCAACCATCTTAATGTTGTTTACAGGGCAAACTCTGGCGCAAGTTCCACAGCCGTTGCAGTTCTCGTTGGTTCGGAAGCTTCTATCCGCCAAGGGTATGAGTTCGCTAAAGGAATTTTTGGAGGTATTTGAGAGCTTTTTGTATCTATACATGAATACGGGTTTTTCGAGTGCACGCAGGGGAGCTAAAAGTATTTTCCGCAGCAAGTCGCGGGTTTCGAACATGCCGTCTCTTCGGGCATTAACGTATTCGCATATGGCTTCCAGCTTCTTCTTTTGTTTAACAAGCATCTTTTGTTGTTTTCTTTCGTCAAGATTTTTGTTACTCATTCTCACAGTAAATCCAGCAGCAAGTTTGCCACCGCGAGACTCGATAGCTTTTCTAAGGTTTTCTATGGTCGTGCCCGGCATGCCCCCGTGTGTGCAGACTGCAAAAATGTATTTTGAGCCAAGGTTTTCCAGTTTCCTGACAAATCTCCCGACTATGAGCGGGATGCCGCAGTCGTTCGTTGCATAATAAACTGGGAACACAATCCCAATCACATCCGCCTCGAGTTTAACGCTTTCTTCCCTCATAACGGATGGCATGGATACCAGCTTTCCATTGATATTTTCTGCGATATCTCTAGCTACAACCAGTGAATTCCCTGTTCCTGAAAAATAGTAGATGTCAGTGCTCACGGCAGGCAGTCTCCCCGATTACAGATTATCCATGGCGGCACACACAAAAAAAGTGTTATGGATGAGGTGAATCATCCCAGAATCACTCCTCTTGCGACAACGAACGCACCTATGGCTGCGGCGATTAGGATTGCAGTGCTTATGGGAGCAAAAGAACAGGCAGCCTTGTATCCTAAAAGGCATGGTTTGCTTGCTTCTGCATTAGGTATCAAGGTCTTAACGGCAGCGATGCTAAGTATGACAATCACGACAATGGCGACAATTCCCAATGTTTGCATCATTTCACCTCCTGCGATTCCGTTTTTTCGGTTGAGCTAAGCTCTTCCTTTTTCAAGTTTATCCTCAAGGTTCCCGTTTTGCCAATGATTTCCAAGATCACGCCTTCCACGAAAGTAGCCTGCACCAACTCCCCTATTGAGCCTTCAATGAGGACGCGGTCGCGGGAACCGTTTGCCAAGGTGACGTTCTTCAGGTCGGCTTTTGATTTGAGTTCAACGGAGAAGAAGCGCTCCTTGTCATCCACTTGGTTTTCCATGTTTCTTTCCTCACGGTCTTGTTTAGGTGCCAAGGCTGATTACTTTTATTTGCTTACAATGTGCAATGGTATACAACGGTGTGAACGCTTTAACATCGGTGAGGAAAAAATGGAGAATCAAGAAGGCATAGAAAGATTGTTTTTTGAGCTTGCCAGCGAAAGCCGACTCGGCATACTGCACAAGTTAATGGAAAAAGATTTGAAGATGAATGAGGTCGCACGCAAACTGGACTTGACGACTACTGAAACTTTTAGGCAGTTGCAGCGCATGAGCGAAGACTTGCTTGTTCAGAAGCAACCTGAAGGCACGTACGCCATCACTGAGTACGGCAGGCTCGTGTTGCAACTCTCTGCATCGCTAGAGTTTGTTTTCAAGCACAAAGAATACTTCTTGAAACATGATGTCTCGCGGCTTCCAAGCCAATTCCTGAGCAGGATAAACGAGCTTTCGCAAACGAACCTGATGATGGGCATGGTGGAAAGCACAACGAAGTCTTCCACGCTGATTGGAGAAGCCAAAAGGTTCATGTGGGCTGTCTCCCCAGAACCAGTCCCACAAGCACTTGACGCGATAGCGGAACAAATCCCTAAAGGTGCAGAATACAGGATTCTTTCGCCCCAGCCGCCCGTAAAACTGTCGAACCTCGAAAACAGGACGTTCTCTGATCCTCCAGCGGTAATGGTGGTCACCGAAAAAGAGGCGGTCATATGCTTTCGCTTCATTGGAGGAAGGGTGGATTACGCTGGCTTCTTTGGAAAGGACCCCGCTTTCCTCAACTGGGTCAAAGACCTGTTTCTTTACTATTGGGAAAAAGGAAAGCGATACTAGCGATTTTCGTCTTTCGAGACGAGGCTCACTTGGCTCAAGCGGTTTTGCCCAGAAATTCATGGCTAAAACTTGTGAATCCAAGGAACAAGCTGCTCTGCGCTCTCGAATCTCTCGGAAAGCGGCAGCTGCAGGTAAGCGCCGCAAGCGTTAAAGTACGGGGCGCCCTTTCTGGAAAACAAAGTCAACACTTTGCCGTCGTGGTTGAGCTTGAAGCCTTCTTCGCACGGCTCATGCCCTCTTATCAAAATTTTAACATCCAGTTTTTTCAGAACCTTTTCTGTGACGCTTTTGCCGAAAAGTTTTCCCGCACCCCTTGGCGAATACAAAACATCACGAACCATGTCGTTTGGGTCGCTCCAAAGCAGGTCTTCGAGAAAATCTTTTTCGGGATGTGTTACGCTGGCGTGTGCCAAGTCTTCGATGCTGCTGATGTTCGGTGACAAGCCGCCGTGAACCATCAAGTAACGCTCCTCCACAAGCACTGCGTTATAGAGATAAGCAAACAGTTCGCGAACTTTAGAATACACAGCCATCCCGTTCTCCTTGAATCTGACTTGAAATTGCAGGGGCAAGCCGTGAGGAGAAGCCATCAAATCCTCAGGACCTTCGTGGTTTCCACGCAAGAGAATAACTTGCTCCGGAAAAGCAAGCTTAAGCCTCAGAATCGTATAGTAGACTTCCGCTGAATGCATGCCTCTGTCGCCGTAGTCGCCTAAAAAAATCAGAGTTGCGTCTTTGCTGGCGGTCA
>CAZWPI010000056.1:4816-9511 GCA_964636055.1 uncultured Candidatus Bathyarchaeia archaeon | reverse complement strand
TTTTTCCATGTTTTGAACATTCAATGCACACTGTTAGCCTAGCGCCTTCGATTTCGGCTCTGATCGGAGCACCGTGAATTTTGCGTCCGCAGACTTCGCATCGCAATGATTTTTCCACCTTGAGTGTCTTTATTATTAAGGGTGGTGTTTATAGTTGTCGAATTAAAAATTGGAAACAGCGGTGAGCACGCGTGGAAAACGTTTTGCAGAGGATCAGAAGCATTGCCGACTACCAATTTGGAAAAGGTGTAGGCGCTACGCTGTTTCCAGAAAATGTTGAAATCACCTACTCCAAAACGACTGGCAGAATACGTTACGTGCATTTGAATGGCAAGCGGCTGGCAACCCTTCGCCCTACTGACGGCTTGCTGTCTCTAAGCATCACCACTGCTCGGTTTATAGCTGAAAACGTAGGTTTCGCCAAGTGCTTTGTCGCAGTTCGAAACGACGTTGCGGAGTTTATTGCTGACGGCGGTGACGTGTTTGCGGTGCACGTTGTCAAGGCTGATGATGCAATCTGCGCTAAAGATGAGGTCATTGTTGTCGATGAGGATAGTCATGTTTTGGCGGTTGGACGTGCCTTGTTGTCAAGCGCGGAGATGAAGGCGTTCAAGACTGGTGTCGCCGTGAAAGTTAGGCATGGGTGCGCAAAGGAAAGTTAAGTATATGAGGCTCTAGCGCAGAATAGTTGGGTAGGCGAATTATTATGCATAGACGCGTGAATCCTCGAGAAACAAGGCGCATGATGCAGCGCATGGGCATGAACATGGACGCTGTTCCAGATGTTGAAGAAGTCATCATAAAAACTAGCAGCAAGGAAATTGTCGTAGAACAACCCGAAGTGGCGATTCTTGAAATGCAAGGGCAAAAAATCTTTCAGGTTATCGGCGGAAAAATCACCGAAAAAGCTCCTCAACGCCAAGCTGCTCAGCCCACTGTGTCTGAGGAAGACGTGCAGCTCGTGGCTGGCCAAACGGGCAAAAGCGTGGAAGAAGCAAGAAAAGCCTTGGAAGAATGTGACGGCGACTTGGCGAAGGCGATACTGCTGCTTCAGTCATGATTGTTTCCTGAATTACTATTATGCTCTGTGGCGACTACCCCCTCCCGTTTAAATAGGTTGAACTTCCGTGTGGAATTGGGGGAGTGGCTTATCGAATGTTTTGTTGGCTAGTTGCTCTCGGAAAATTGGCGTTATGAAGGGGCAGGATGTCTGAATGAACTTGCGGTTGTTTTCAATTCAGGATTTTCTAGTTTTTCCAAAAATGTCATGTTTAGGTGATTAGGTTTTTGGAATTATTCATCGATAAGAGTTGTTTGAGGTCTTTTTTCATCAGGTTTATCCAGCCTTGTTCAAAGTGGAATGAGGCGTTGTCGCTGATTACTCTGATTCTGCAGTCGCCTTTGCAATCAGACTCTTTTTTGGGGATTTTCCGGCATTTCGCTTTGCATAACTCGTTGACATAGTTGTTAATCCTTAGGTACAGTCTTTCTGGTTTGAACGTTGGCATGTACTGCTCCGAGATTCTCTGGATGTCATTTTGGATCAGTTCTTGTTTTGCAGCGGCTGTGAATCTCTTGGCGAAAAGAAAACCTTTGTCGTACTCTTCACGTTCCATGTCTTCCAGCATCTTTCTAACAGCGTCTATTCCAACAAACCCAGATTTCGACTTTGACTCCACTATCCGTAACAGAATCTTTTGGTTTGATTCCGTATCTAAGGCGGTTATATCTATTCCTTCCTCCCATTTTTCCCTCTCCTCACAGCTGTAGTTCCGCATCGCCATGAACAATTCGGCTTCATCTTGAATGCTCACTTTTACTCCCCCATTTTCTATAATTTAACGGACTGCAAATCTTTACAAAATCCTATCTTTGTCCTGATAATCTAGGAATTTGCGCCCATTATATCTATATATATTCGATATAGTTAATATACCCTTTCCAATAAACGTGCTAAATTTAATCGAAAATCATCCTAAAGTACATGTGTGGGTGGATTAATTTTAATCGTGTCTTTTGTTTACTTTCTTCGCGTTTTTCGCTATTTAGCGTGCAAACTTTTAAATCAGGTGATCAGCTTTACCAGCAATAATTGAAAATTTCTATTGTCTTTTTTAAAGATGCTCGTTGAGAAAATTAAGGGTTTGCTGGGGCTTTGCACGCGAAATATAGGAGAAAAGATTTGAAAACTGCTAACGACTATTGAAAATTTGCGTGGTGTCTTCGAGTCGAATCCTGTGTCTTCTTCAAACAAAACTACCTGCCACCTTTGTCCTAAAATAACTATTTCTGTAATCAAACTTGAACCTTTCTATTATACCCTAATGCCCAAGCTTCTCATATGCGCTGAACAGTAAACTTGGACTTTTTTTAACTAACAGAGACAGTAGCAAGTAACCCACTCTTTGGATAATTAATAATTTTGATAGCTGATTATACTTAACAACAGTGACCATTAGCAAAAGCGAAGAAGTTGAGACTTCAAGTCAATACCCCTTTAACCATACAAAAGGGTAAACATCCAAATATCCTAAGCACCAAACAAACCGGAGTGCGATAAGCATTGTTCATAAGCACTACTTCAACTTTCTCCTTTTTTTAACGGCAGCTTTAAATTCGATGTTTGGTATGTAGGATGCATTGAAAAGGGAATGAGCTATCTCCGCAGAAATTGAAACTAAGCTCGAAACTGTAGAGTTAACGTAGTTTCTATTTTCAATTCCATTCAAAAGCTAACCGAGGTGATTTTACACGTCCCAGAAAAGAATGTTTGAGATCAAATGCGACGACTGCGGCAAAAACGCCACAGTACCTTTCAAGCCTAAAGCAGGCAAGCCTGTTTACTGTAGCACGTGCTTCTCAAAACGCGTTAAAAGCAGAGAAGAACGTTCCAATCTGAACTACCGTTTTGACCCGAAAAATGCGTGGGCTAGGCGAGGATGCGGTTTTAGGGGAAAGAAAGAGGAAGGACCAGCCAGCATTTTCCAAAAATACTAGCGTGCAAGTCACAATCCTGTAGCTCACGCTGCAAGCAAGTGTTTTTTGCAGGTTCAGTTATTTCTATATAGTACGTCTCCATACCTGTTTCCTAGGGGGCTTGGATGGTGGTTCAAAATTCTGACGTTGCAGTAGTGGGTCATTTCGCTATAGATACCATTCGCTTACCGAGCCGCGCTAGCCCTTTCGTCGTGTTGGGTGGATCCGTAACTTATGTGTCTTTCGTGACAAAACGGTTGGACGCCACAGTTTCAATAATCTCCAAGGTTGGCCAAGATTTTCCTGAGGCATACATGTGGTGGCTTAGGGAAGAAGGTATAGACCTTTCCAGCGTAATCAGGCTCAAGAAGGTGCGGACAACGCGTTTTGAACTCGAATACAGTAAAGACTTGTCAAACAGGACACTCAAGTTGGAAAGCAAGGCAGCGCCCATCAATTTGAGTAACTTGCCAAAGTCTCTGAAAGCCAAAGCAGTTCACATCGCGCCTATTGCGGGCGAAATATCGTATAAAGTGGTTGAAAAATTAAAGGGCTGCGCTGAGGTTTTATCCCTTGACCCGCAGGGTTTACTGCGAAGCTTTGACAAAAAGGGAAACGTTACGTCCAGCTCTGCGGTTGACAAGCGACTGTTCAGCCTCATCAACATTTACAAATCTTCATCGGATGAAATCACCGCTCTTACGGGACATTCCGATCTGAATTCGGCAATTAGGGCTATTCATGACTTTGGAGTCAAAACCGTCATTGTCACCTTAGGCGCGAAAGGCGCTGTGCTCTCCGTTGAGAAAACGCTTTACAACATTCCCGCCTGCAACTCCAGAGTATTTGTGGACCCAACTGGCGCGGGGGATGCTTTCATAGGCGGCTTTTTAACCGAGTACATTCGCCAAAAAGACTCTTTTTGGTGTGCTTGTGTGGGTTCCGCCGCTGCTTCGCTGGTTATCGAAGGCATCGGACCAACATTTTTCGGAGAAAAAGAAGAAATTTATCAGAGAGCCCGCGGCATCTATGAAAAAGAAATTAAGACATGACGCGTATTGTACTGCGTAAAAACTGTGTGAGGTAAGAACTATTGGGACGCATAGGCAAAGGAGTCAAATGCAGCGTGTCCGGTTGCAGCAGAGAAGCTGTCCGTTCAGTATCAACTGGAAAAGCCAAGTCTGCCGGGTTAAACGTTTCCAGCAGCGAAAAACGTGTCTACCTTTGCAGGGAGCACTACAAGGAACTTAAGAAGAAGACCAAAAAGGACAAGACCCTTGAAAAGTGGCGTTACCGCACCTAAAAAGAGGGAGCACCATGCGAATACTGCAGTTACACTCCAACTATATTGTTTACAAGCCTGTTAAGAAGGAAATCAGCATAGCTGAGGAAGCGGAGAAAGAAGAGAACCGCATCGAAGAAGTCGTGGTCTTGTTCACCGCCATCGAAGAGGGCGACAACGCGGCTACGACGAAGAAAGCCATAGACGACGCACAGGCGTTCCTTCAAAACCTCAAAGTTAACCGTATCCTGATTTACCCTTTCGCGCACCTAAGCAGCAACCTGTCAAAGCCTTCCGAAGCGCTGCAACTCGTAAAAGAGATGGAAGCCTACGCAAAACAAAAGGGCATCGAGACGCACCGTGCCCCTTTCGGCTGGACCAAACAGTTCACAATCTCCATCAAAGGACACCCGTTGGCAGAGCAATCCAGATTCTAC
>CAZWPI010000056.1:0-4716 GCA_964636055.1 uncultured Candidatus Bathyarchaeia archaeon | reverse complement strand
ACAGTTCACAATCTCCATCAAAGGACACCCGTTGGCAGAGCAATCCAGATTCTACCCGCCTGCCGAAGCAGAGGCTAAAGAGGAAGAAGCGGTTTCCGAAGCCATAAAAGCTGAGGAGAAACTGAAATCTCTATGGTACATTCTTCAGCTCACTGGCGAACTTGAGCCAATCGAAGACTTCAACTTCAAAGGGCGTAAAAACCTTGAGAAATTCGCTAAATACGAAATTTCCAAGGTGCGGGCAAGTCAGCAGATGCCGCCTCACGTGCCTCTAATGAAGCGGCTGGAGATAGCTGATTACGAGCCAGGAAGCGACCCAGGCAACATCCGCTGGTACCCGAAAGGGCGATTAATCAAGTCTCTGCTTGAGCGGTTCGTCACCTCTGAGATGATTGCTTATGGCGCTATGGAAGTTGAAACTCCAGTTATGTACGATTTTAATCACCCCAGCCTAGCGGACTACTTAAACCGTTTTCCCGCTCGCCAGTACGTTTTAAAAACGGAAGACAAAGAGCTCTTTCTGCGGTTTGCCGCGTGTTTCGGGCAGTTCCTGATGGTGCATGACGCGCAGTTCTCTTACAGGCAGATGCCGCTTAAACTCTACGAGCTTACACGGTACAGTTTCAGGCGCGAAAAAAGCGGCGAGGTCGTGGGCTTAAGGCGTTTGCGTGCGTTCACGATGCCCGACTGTCACGCCTTCTGCACCAACCTAGAACAGGCGAAAGAAGAGTTCAAAACCCGCTTTAACCTGTGCATGAGCGTCTTAAATGACATAGGCTTATCCAAGGACGACTACGAAGTGGCAATAAGGTTCACGAAGGATTTCTACGAAGAAAACAAAGAGTTCATTGCGGATTTAGCTAAAATCTACGGCAAGCCGCTCTTGGCTGAAGTGTGGGAAGAACGCTTCTTCTATTTCAGGCTAAAATGGGACGCCAACTTTGTAGACAATCAGGATAAAGCCGCGGCGCTTTCCACAGACCAGATAGATGTTGAAAACGCAAAAAGATATGAAATAACCTATGTTGATGAGAAGGGCGAAAAACAGTATCCTCTGATTCTGCACTGCTCTCCCAGCGGCGCTATTGAGAGATGTGTGTACGCCTTGCTGGAAAAAGCTTACAAAGAGCAGCAGAACGGCAAGTTGCCAATGCTTCCCTTATGGCTGTCGCCCACACAAGTGCGGTTAATACCTATATCCGACAGCTTCACCGAAAAAGTAGCGGAAATCGCAAAGGAGATAGCTGCGCACTGCATACGCGTGGACATTGATGACCGTGCGTCCACTTTGCAGAAGAGAATTAGGGAGGCGGAGATGGAGTGGGTTCCCTACATAATCGTTGTGGGACAGCGAGAAATCGAGTCGGGGGTTCTTTCAGTCAGAGACCGCGAGACCCACGGCAAAGTGCAAAGCATGAAGCTGGATGAGCTAATGGAGAAAATTGCGGGTAAACTTGAAGGCAAGCCTTTCAAGCCCCTTCCTTTGCCACTGAACCTTTCCAAAAGACCACAATTCTACGGCTGATATACGAAGCATATAGATCACCGCCAAAAAATATATCAAATCATAGCATAATAAGAAACGTCAACACTGAAGGGAAACCAATGGAAAAAGAACTGCAAATCTACATAGATGGAGCTTACTATCCGAAATCACAGGCTAAAATCTCAGTTTACGATCACGGTCTCCTCTACGGTGACGGCGTTTTCGAGGGAATCCGCGCCTACAACGGAGTTGTTTTCAAACTCAAAGAACACATCGACAGGCTCTATCGTTCCGCACACGCTCTAAGGCTGGCAATTCCCCTTATAAAAGAAGAGATGACGCAGGCAGTGCTGGAAACGCTGCGAAAAAATAGCCTGCGGGACGCTTATATTCGCTTGGTGGTGACGCGAGGCGTGGGAGACCTCGGACTGGACCCGCGAAAATGCCCCAAGCCCTCCGTGATTGTCATAACCGACACTATTTCGATAATGTCTAGTGAAGCCAAAGAAAAAGGCATAACCACCATGATTCCCTGGGTGAGAAGAAACTCGGTGGACTCGACGACGCACGAGATAAAATCGCTGAACTACCTTAACAGCGTGTTAGCCAAGATGGAAGCCACCGCCAACGGTGTTGACGAAGCGATTTGCTTGGACAAAAACGGCGTTATAGCTGAGGGCGTCGGCGAGAACCTGTTCATCGTGAAGGACGGCAAACTTTTTACTCCGCCAAGCAGCGCCGGCGCGTTGGCAGGCATCACAGCCAAGTTTGCGGTCAAGCTTGCCAAAAGCTTGGGATATGATGTGGCTGAAGCTAACATAACGCCTTTCCAGTTGTTTACAGCCGACGAGGTGTTCTTTACTGGGACAGCCGCGGAAGTCGTGCCTATCAGGGAAGTGAACAAGCGGCAAATAGGCAGCGGAAGCCCAGGTCCTGTTACGAAGAAGTTGATGGCGGCTTTCCAAAAAGCGATTGCTGACCCTGCAGAAGGAGTGCCGATCTACTCCTAAAGCCGAGCGCATGAGGCTTAGCAGTTACTTCTTTTTCATGAACCTTTCTATTTCGTTGAATGCTTCTTCCAGTGTTTCGATCGGAGGAAGGAACACTCCTCTGACGTGCCCAGCGCCGTAGACAGGGTCAAAACCTGAACCATGCACTAAAAGCACGCCCGTCTCTTTTAGAAGTTCAACAGCAAACTCCATGTCCGTCTTCCACTTTGATCCTACCGTGTGGATTTTTGGAAAAACGTAGAACGCTCCTTCTGGTTTTGCGCAGCTTATTCCTTCAATTTCGTTCAGCCTTTTCCAAGCGTAGTCTCTTCTGAGCTTAAGTTTTTCAACCATGTGCTTTATGTGATCCTGTGGACCTCTTAGAGCGGCTATTCCCGCCATCTGAGCTGGCGTGTTGGCGCAGATTCGTATGCGCTCCTCTTTTTCGATGGTTTTCTTCAGCTCCTGCAATTCACCGTTTTGTTCGTGGAAGTAAACGTAGCCAAGTCGCCATCCCGTCATCAGGTACACTTTTGAAAACCCGTTCAATCCTACCACGGGCAAGTCTTTGGCTAAATGGGCGGTGCTGGCGTAGTCTTCGGCGTATCGTATTTGGTCGTAAATTTCATCCGACAAAACAAGGAGATCATGTTCGCCTGCTACATCCAGCATTTGCTTGACCATTTTTTTTCTGTAAAGCGCGCCTGAGGGATTGTTTGGGTTGATTATCACTATGGCACGCGTTTTCTCTGAGATTTTGCTTCGCAAATCGTCTATGTTTGGCTGCCAGTTTTCTTCTTCCAGGGTTTCGTATGTGATGGGTGTTCCATCGTAAGCCTTCGAGTATGAGATGTACGGCGAATAGGCAGGTCCGGGAACGAGGATTTCGTCGCCTTTTTCTATCAGAGCGGATATCACCATTTGGATTCCTTCGGAGACGCCCGAAGTGACTAAGACGTTTTCCGCGGGTATGCTCACGTCGTTGACGCGTTTTTCTTTTTCAGCTATGGCTTGTCTTAGTTCCGGAACTCCTTCTGAAGGGGAGTAGTAGTTTTCTCCTGATTGGACAGCCTCAATCAGTGCTTGCCGGATGTGCTGGGGTGTGGGGAAGTCAAATGCTACGGGGTCTCCGATGTTTAAGTAAAAAATTTTTTTCCCAGTTTTTGTGATTGGGCCTGCGTTGACTATTACGTCGCGTATGGCGTATTCAATAGCCTTTGCCCTTGCAGAGACTTTAACGGTCACCACTGTTAAGGCTCCTGTATTAATGCACAGTTGCGCTATTCAAAAACATAAAGCTTCCGAAGAAATGCTTTATCTGAAAGAGGAATGCCGAGTTTTCTTGGTCCGCGGGAATATTGAATCGTAATTCTTCAGTAAACTTTAACTTTCTTGACAGCATTATATATACACATTTAGGGTGGTGAATGTGAGTGTTTGGTTGGACTGGCGTTTTTCTGCGAGTTGACTTAACCAAGAATAAGGCGGTTGCAGAATTATACGATGCCAGCATGGCTTTGAATTTTATCGGCGGCAGAGGCTTCGCAGCCAAGATTCTCTGGGACGAGCTAGAAGCGGGGATCGATCCGTTAGCACCTGAAAACAAGCTTATTTTTGCTGCTGGCCCGTTGACTGGGTTCGGCTTGCCGAACAGCGGCAAATTAGTTGTGGCAGCCAAGAGTCCTTTGACGGGTGGCTACGGCGACGGTAATATGGGAACTTGGGCGGCTGTTCAAATGCGCAAGGCTGGCTACGACGCGGTCATCATCGAAGGCAAAGCAGAGGCGCCTGTTGTTCTTCACGTTAAAGACCAGATCGCCGAGTTTATAGACGCAAAAGATTTCTGGGGCTTGAACTCGTTTGAAACTGAGGCTCAGCTGAAGACTCTTTACGAGCGCACCGCAGGCGTCGTCTCCATTGGTCCAGCGGGAGAGAACCTCGTAAAGTTTGCCACGGTTGTTTCTCAAGAAGGCCGCGCTGGCGGAAGACCGGGAATGGGCGCTGTAATGGGTTCTAAGAACTTGAAGGCGGTGGTTTTCGAGGGTCACAATGAAATTCTTGCTGCTTATCCCAATGACATGAAAGAGCTGAGCGCCGCTGGTTATCGAGAAGTCTTGACGAAGCCCAATTTTGCTTTTTGGAAACGGCAGGGAACTATGTCTACGGTGGAGTGGAGCCAAGAAAATAGTGCGCTTCCCACGTTTAATTTCCGTGAAGGTGTTTTCGAAAAAGCCGATAAGA
>CAZWPI010000055.1:0-9664 GCA_964636055.1 uncultured Candidatus Bathyarchaeia archaeon | reverse complement strand
ACCATGCCTGGAACACGCATTCCCGATTTGTACTGTGGAATACGCCACATGCAATCGTCTATTTTTTCAAGAGGAACCTTTTCCCGCGTGAATTGACCTGCGCTCATAAACCTTCACATCTCAAACAAAAAAACGAGGCTGAGTATAAAACAGTTTTGAACGTGAATCAACTTTGAGTCTTTTCAGCAAAATCGATGAAGCCCTGCACGCTGTTTTCGAGCATGGTTTTTCGGTAAATTGGGTGCGACTTGAGGAAACAAGCCAGTTTCGGCATTACTTCATCTTCGGCAAGTATCCTTTCACGTATTTCTTCGAGGCTTTGCTTATTCTTTACCCCCTCCCCCGCGATTCTTGCCCACAGCTGGAGTTGTAGAGCATAGTCTTGGAGGCGTTTCACTGCGTCGGATACCTTTCCGAAGTGACTGTAATACAAAGCCTTGGGCTTAAGGCTGACAAGCTTGTCTAAAGACGCCAAAGCGATGTCAAGACGGAAAGGAGGCGGTGTCGTAGGAACAACAGCGTCAAACTCGCAGAGGTAAATGCCAGCGGCGTCTCCTGGAAATACCCCTCCGTGCAGAGGCTCGTAATAGCTCAAGTTATGCGAAGCGTGACCCAAGGTTTCCACCACCTTCAGCTTCACGTTGTTTCCAACATCAAAGGTCATGCCCTCAGCGGCAGCGATTATTCTGTCTTCAGGAACAGGATGGGGCTCACCGAAAATCTCCGCCACATGCCCCAGAACCTCTTTTGCTTGCAACCAAAGCTTCTTAGGATTGACCAAGTGAGAAACGCCTCTTGGATGAACAATGACTTTGGCATTAGGCAGAAACTTCATCAGGTCACCCGCGCCGCCGCCATGGTCTAAGTGGACGTGTGAGATGGCAACGTAAGCCACATCCTCAACTTTCACGTTTATTTCTTTTAAGCCAGAAAGCAGGTTGGGAATCGAAGAAGAAGGGCCAGTTTCTACAACTATGGCTTTGGCGCCCGTAAGGACGTAGCTAGCGATAAGGTTTCTTAAACCGCCAGTTTTGAGGTCTATGAGAAACAGGTTTTTTCCGATTTCTTTCGTGTGCAATCGTTAACACCGCAACCGCTTTAGACACGAGACAAAGGTTTCTAACTGCCATAAACGTTTCCTTTCGGAGGTTTTCGAAGAACATAAATTTTAATTATGCACTTCCTCTTAATGGAAAATAGGAGAAACGCGAAAATGAACGCAATCATATTCGGAGCGCCGGGCTCTGGAAAGGGCACTTATGCGTCAAGGCTTCAATCAAGGCTTGGCGTGGCTGTAATTGCCATGGGCGACATTTTTCGAGAGATACTGAAAGAGGACACCCCGTTTGGGAGGAAGATTAAAGGTTACGTGGAAAAGGGACTGCTTGTTCCAGACGACATCGTGATAGATGTACTGAAGCAGCGTTTAGCCGAAGTTCCGAAGAATAAAGGCTTCATTTTGGATGGTTATCCACGCACCATTGGCCAGGCTGAAGTGCTTGAGGAAATCGCCAAGATAGATGTTATCTTGTTGCAGATGGTTCCCGACTGGATAATAATTGAACGGTTATCTTCGCGGAGGATATGCCGTATCTGCGGTGCAGTCTATAACGTTCGTTTCTTGAAGCCGAAGGTGGATGGCGTCTGCGACAAGTGTGGGGGACCCCTGTATCAGCGTTCAGATGACAAGCCTGAAGTCATAAAGAAAAGAATTCAAGTTTATCAGGAACAAACCAGCCCAATCTTGCAGCATTACAAGGAGAAAAATGTGCCCTTTATCATTTCGAGCATTACGGCGTTGGATACTCCGCCAGAAGCCGTCGTGGAAGAGATGATTTCGGAGTTAAAAAAGCTGAATTTGGCTTAGATGTCCAGAATAAACTCTAACGTAACCTTGTCTAGTTCCTTAATAATTTCCATTCTGTGATAGGTAACCGCCTTCACGCCGACTTTCTGCGTGTGTTTTTCCGCGTTGAACTGTTCGCCCCACACCGCTGCTTTGATGCTGAAACCATCCGATGTTTCTACTATGCTTGAGATTTTGAATTTCGAGAAAAGCATGTTCTTGGTTTCAAACTTTACCAGTAGGGCTTCAAGCCAGCTGTAAAGAAGCGCGTATTCGTCTTCAGCTTCCACCTCAACAGAATCCGCTATGTCAGGGCTGACTTTTTCCGTGTCGGTCATGACTTCGAACATGGCAAGCGCAGCGTTTTCAAACGCCTCTTCCAGCGTCTTGCCGTGTGCTCTAATGTAGATGTCGGCGGTGTGCTCCAGAAACTCGAACTTCCCCGTTTTATCCATGTCAAACCCACATCAAAGATGAAGGTGAAACACTAAAAACGGTTTCGCATTTAATAGAGTAGCGGAGGAATTTTAGAAGTATTTTTGGATTTTCTGGATTGCTAAAGCTGTTAGTTTGGCGCAGTTTTCTATGTCTTTCAAGCTTAGCATGCCGACTGGGCTGTGGATATAGCGCGTGGCAATTGAGACCGTGCCGCTTGGAACGCCTTGTCTGGTTAAGGACATTCGCGCTGCGTCCGTGGTGCCTGGCAAGCCTGTTTCAAGCTGATAAGCGATTTTGTTTTCTTCGGCTGCATCTAGAAGCAAGCGCAAAACTTTCGGGTGAGTGATCAATCCAGAATCCGCCACTGTTAAAACTGGACCTTTGCCCATTTTCAAACTGGTGTCAAACTCGTTTACGCCTGGAACATCGCCTGCGATAGTTACATCTAATGCTATGCCGATGTCTGGGTCAACGCCGAAAGTGGCTGTCGCCGCGCCCCTTAGTCCCACCTCTTCCTGCACAGTGCCGACAGCGCAGATTGTGCAGTCGGTGCTTCCCACCTGCTTCAGAGCTTCAATCATTATTGCGCAGCCTGCTCGGTCATCGAAGGCTTTACCCGTCACCACGTCTTTGCCTATTTTTGCGTATTTTACGTCGAAAGATATGGCGTCTCCGACTTTCACGCCCATCTTGGCGGCGTCTTTGCGGTTTTCCGCTCCGATATCTATGAAAAGTTGGTCGTAGGTTACGATTTTTTTGCGTTCTTCCTCTTTTTGGATGTGTGGAGGTTTAGAGCCTATTATGCCTTGCAACGTGCCTTTTTGGGTGTGAACTAGGACTTTTTGGGCTAGCAAAATGCGGTCGTCTATGCCGCCCATTTTTGCGAACTGCAAGAATCCGTCTTTGGTAACTGTTTTCACCATTAAGCCGACTTCGTCCATGTGAGCGGCAAGCATAATCTTAGGCGTAGATTCTTTGCCTTTTTTTACGGCGATAACGTTTTCAAGCTTGTCCACCACAATCTCATCCACATGCGGTTTCATCAGCTTAATCAGTAGGTTTCTAACCTCTCCTTCTCTGCCTGTTACGCCACAAGCATTCGAGAGTTTTTCCAAATTTTCATTCAGCGACATCCACATGCCTTCTTTTAGGTTTATGTTAGAACTCGAGAAGTAGTTATTAAACGATTTCGGTGATAAACGTGGCGTTTTCGGAGTTTGAAAAAAGAAAAAATGGCAATTCTTAAAAGTTTAGCTCGCATAATCACTTAGGAGTGACCCAAATTGGCGCAGGAACAATTCAAAAAAATCGGAATTTTCAAGTGCGGAAACATCGGAACATCCCCACTTCTTGAACTTCTTCTGGACGAGTTAGCTGACCGTAAAGACATCAAAGTTCGAACGGTGACCACCGGCTCAAAAATGGGCCCTGAGGATGTCGAAGAAGCCATGCCAAAACTTTTTGAGCTTAACCCAGACCTTTTAATCGTAATATCTCCTAACACGTCTTTGCCTGGACCAAGGAAATTTAGAGAGAAAATATCAAGCAGCGGCTTACCCGGCATTGTTATTTCAGATGCGCCTGGAAAACGGGCAAAGGAAGAGATTGAAAATCAAGGTTTAGGTTACATAATAATCACAGGTGACCCGTTGATTGGGGCAAGAAAGCAGTTTTTAGACCCTGTAGAAATGGCAATCTTCAACTCTAACATCAGCAAGGTGCTCGCGATCACAGGCGTCTACAGAATAGTGGAGCAGGAGATTGACAACGTCATCTACGCGATTGAAAATGGGCAAAAGCCAGATTTGCCGAGATTAATAGTGGACCTGAAAATCGTTCGTGACAGATCCGAGTTTGATAATCCTTACGCAAAAGCCAAAGCATTGGCGGCTTATGGAATGGCGGAAAAAGTCGCTGAAATAAACGTTCAAGCATGCTTCATAGAGAAGGAAAGCGAGAAATACATCCCTCTGGTCACGTGCTCACATGAGATAGCTCAAGCGGCAGCTAGGATAGCTGAGGAAGCCCGTGAAATTGAAAAAGGTAATGACACAGTGATGAGGAAGCCTCACTCAAAGAGCGGTAAGCTTAAGATCAAAACTAAGTTGATGCTTCCGCCGGTTTCTGATGAAGAAAATTATGATATGAGCAGTTCTTAGAACCCTTTTTGTATATACCTTATATATCCGCATATAAGGTATTTCGACTAAGTATATATTTTCCTTTCATTATTAAGGATAATCAGGGAAATTAAAATGAAAACACTTGAAGTCAAACCGTTAGAAAAAAAGAAATTAAACGTCCTACTTATGGAAAAAGAGTACAATGAACCGCTCGACATTACCGAACCATCCCCCACCATCAAATCGAATCCACTCAGCGCCCTACACAGACCATCAATAGGCTTCTACAAGTTCTTGGAAAACGTGGTTGCCAAAGTCAATCTGGATTTTGCAACCGAAGAACTTGGCATGCGCTCTCAAAAAGACTTTTTTGAAAACAACATTCTGGCAGAGATCTTCCGAAAGAGCAGTGTTCCCTTCTTTCCTGTTGACATCGACGAAAACGCTATGACGTATCTTAAAACCGCTATGGGCAACAAAGTAGAGCAAAGAGACCAGGTGCTCAAGGCCTTAGCCAACTTGTCTAAGCAAAAGGATAAGGAGGATTCCACTGAGAGAGACTACCTTGTTGCTTACGGACAGAGTACGCAGCTTGAAATAGAAGAACAAGAACGCGAAGTCAAATTCCCGATACGAGAAAGCTGGATTGTCATGGGTATTCTGGATCAAGCAAGAGAAGTCGCTGGAAAAGATGAAATCACTTGTTTGCATATATGCAGTCCGGAGCATGCTGAGGGAACCAAACAGCTGTTAGAATCGCTTAACGCTAATGTGGAGACTGCAAAGCTTTCTAAAAAAGTCATATCAGCTAACGCAGAAATGCCGTCTTCTCACGAGTTAGAAAATTGGCTGCAATCCATGCAAATCCAAGTGAAACCCATCATTGGAAAAGCTTCTGAGGATTCACCATATCTGCTTTTTTACTTAGACACCGACGTGAAAGCCAGCCCTTTTGACATCTGCATGGCATACGATGTTGGATACGACGCCGTCATTCCCTACGAAAACGTGACTCCTGAAGACGCCAATTTAATCGTTCAGGACGCTCTGCTGTCGCGAGGACCAAAAGGCGTGAAGCACACAGCCTTTTTGATTGGAGGCAAAAACGCTGAAAGAGCAGAAGATGTCTTTAAAGCAGTAAAAGACGCAATGTTTCCGCCGTTCAAAACAAGCATAGTCGTAGACCCAGCTGGCGCATACACAACAGCCGCCGCTATGGTCGCAAAAGCTGAAAGCGCCCTCTTAGAGAGCAAGCTTGGCGAGTTAAAGGACAAAACCTGCGCGATTTTAGGCACGGGTGCTGTAGGACAGATCGCAGCGGTTCTCTTAGCTAAGATGGGATGCAACGTGATGATTGTCAGCCTTAATCCGAAACGCGTCGATGGAAAAGAACACGCAGAAAACATCGCAAGACTGCTGGCCAAAGATCATGGAGTACAAGTACAGGGTATCTTTGCGCCCACGCCTGCTGCAAAAATCGAAGTGCTAAAAAAAGCTGATGTGGTGATGTGCGCAGGAATAAAAGGCATCCGTCTTATAGACAAGGAAATGCTGAATGAAGTCAAACACATCAAAGTTCTACTCGACATAAACGCCGTTCCACCCTTCGGAATAGAAGGAATAGAACTAAAAGACGACATGAGAGAAATGATGCCAGGTATCTTCACAATCGGAGCACTCACAGTGGGCAATCTGAAGCATAAAGTGGAAAAAGAAATTCTGAAAGAAGCACGAAGCAACGGAAAAGAAGTATACAATTACAACATAGCTCTGCCAATGGCGCGGAACCTGCTTCAAAAAAGTCTGTTCCCAAAGCTGACGCTGACCTTGGGCTACTCGCCTTCGAAGAAGTCTAAGTAGAAACTTTGAACGCGCGGTTTACCGCAATCTCCGCTATATTTGCTGCACAGTCAGCAATTCTTTTTATATTGTCTCGTATGGAGCAAATAGCACAAACTAGTTCCGCCTTTTTTTGTTTTCCCGTGAACGCTTTTGAGGCTATTTCTTGATCCAGCTTCTCAATTCTGTGCTGTTTTTTCATTATTTCAACAGAAAAAGGGACATCTTTTGAGAAGAAAGCATTAACTGCCTTGACATATAAATCAACAGCCTCGGTTCCTGCCGTAACCATAAGTTCCAATACATCATCGGGGATTTTCTGTTGGCTTCCATCCAGCATTATTATGTGTCGTGCTATGTCTGCTGTATAGTCCGCGGCGTGCTCAATCCTGTAAACAAGAGTTTGGTGATCCATGCAGTCTAACGGGTCTATCCGAAGTTCATTTGCCAAGGCGGCGTCTTGGGCAGCATTGCGCAGCAACCGTAGAAGGAAAAAGGAGAAGTGATCTACATCGTCGTCAAGGGAAAAAACAGCCTTAGCCAAAGCTACATCTCGGTTCTTCAGTGAAGTAAAGACATCCTCGCACATGGATTGCGCTATAAGATGCATTCTTTGTATCGCTTGCTCGAGTGACGCTTTGGACTCATCAGATAACGTTTGAAGGTAAACACCTTGAGAGTTGGACTCCATAATTCTCATGTAAAGCCTTCCAGCTATGTTTCGAATGGCTTTTCTTTGCGGAATCGAAAAAATCTTATCAGAGATAAGCGTAATGCCTGAATATCCGTTCAGAAACGGACCTATTATCTTCTGAGTAATTAGAGTTTCGTCTTCATCTTGACCGATGCGAAGAGTAATCTCTTTTGATGTTGCCTTCGTCTGGGCACGAGGATAAACAACTAAGGACCGGTCACGTTGAATGGCGAAGGAAACAACATCGCCTTTTTTTAGTTCGTTTAGCTGCATCCAGTTCTTCGGAAGAGAAATCACCATGGACGACCTGCCTAATGACATTATTCTCCGTTCCATACTTTTCCCTCTGATATTTACAAGCATTAATTGATTAATACGCTACTATTTGAATATATACCATAGCAATCACAAAGCAACAGCGATTACCGTATTCAACGGCGGCAACAAAAACAGTGTAAGCAGTTTTCTATACTCAACGACCCATAATCTAACGTGCCCTACGCTTTTGGAGAAGCTGCAATTGCGCCTCTTTTTCGACGGGAGAGTTTCTTTAATAGCTTAAACGCGAACGACTCTTCATCAAGAGTTTTAGTACGTAAATAACCAGCATTTTCCGCACTTGAAAACAATTCTTCACCCTTTTCTGTTCGGATAATCGTGAAAGTCCAGCCTTCTAAACCTAAACCGCCCACGGAAATATCAGCTAGTTCAGAGCTAAAATCATCGCAAAAGCTACAGCTTTTTCGCGCATACTGCTTTATTTCTGCAAGAGGAATTTCAGTAACCCCAGAGTCTGTGGTGACCAGCATTTTCCCTTTAATGTTTATTTTTCTTATGCCACCGAGATCAATGCCTAGTTTTCCGTGAATGTGGTTTTCCATTAATCCTTCATACATGAAACATTCTGAGCACATGAGCCCAATCAAAAATTTCAGAGGACCAGTGTGCCTCTTCAAACCCGCCATCTGCATTCTCCTGACGGCGTGGATTTGGCAGGGAGTTCCAACGAAAGCAACATTGACTTTTTTCTGTTTCAGCATTTCAGTGAGAGCAAGGATGTTTGATGAACACGAATATTTGGTTCCCGCAGCTTCAATAATCTCCTCTGCAGTTGTGGCTAACATAGGAGCCGGATAGAAAGGCTTTTCCTTATCGGTTCCCGCAACAATTGCGCTATCAATGCGTCCAGTTTTAAGAGCGAACAACAAGAGGGCAGTAGCGGCGCCTCCATCCTGGCGAGCCTTCAAAATATTATCATCCGTTGCTTGAGCTATAGCTATTCTGCGGTGAATACCGAACTCTTCTTCGGGTTTTCGTTCTCTGCCAAAAACAAAGTTTTCTACATTTGCCATCGCCCACTGATATCTCGGACAAACCTGAGCGCAGATTCCGCAGACTTTGCATTCCTTCACCAAGCTCGGGGTTTCTTTTGCCAATTCTAAACAAGCAAAGGGGCAAGCAACCACGCACGTGCCGCAGCTGACGCATTTCCCAGCTTCAATGACCGCAGTCATCAAGGAATCTTCGAAGCTAATTTTGTTGGGACTCATGCCCATAGCATAAGTATATATCAATATATAAGCTATGAGTCTCCTTACCAGAAAAAAGAGGAGTAGCAGAAAGAACGGTTCTACGCTACGACGGCACATCCCAAAAGCGCGACGATCCTTTTCGAGGCTTCAACTATCCGCTCTTTCGGCTGAGTCAAAGAGAAACGAACATAGTTTTCTCCGTGTTCCCCGAAGCCTATGCCGGGCGTCACCGCCACGCCAATGCTAAGCAGTTTAGTGGCGAACTCGATTGAACTGGACGTGCAGTTTAGCCAAACGTAAAACGTGGCTTTCGGCTTGCTACAACTGAAACCCAGCTTGCACAGGCGGTCAACCAGCACATCACGCCTTTCAGCGTAAGTCTGATTGATTTTCTTCAGGAAATCTGGCTGTTCAGCACTCTTGTAGGTTGCCAAGGCTTTGACGGCTACTTTTTGGATGTAAACGGGAGGTCCCGAATCGATCTGCGACTTGACCTTGGCAAGCCCGCTGATGAGCTGCTTGTTTCCCACAGCGAAAGCTATACGGTCTCCCGTCATGTTGAAGGTCTTTGAGCATGAGTGAAACTCGACCGCCACGTCCTTGGCGCCGTCGATTTCGAGGATGCTGGGCGCTTTGTAGCCATCGAAGGTTATCTCCGAGTACGCGTTGTCGTAGCAGAGGATTATGTTGTTTTCCCTTGCGAACTCCACCGCGTGCTTCAGAAATTTCTTGTCCGCTGTGGCGCTTGTCGGGTTGTTCGGGTAGTTCAGAAACATCATCGTCACTTTTTCCGGATGCACCGCTTCGAAGTCTGGCTTGAAGCCGTTTTCTTGAAGCAGCGGCATCGGAACTGGCACGCCGTCGTTTAGTATGGTGCTGCCGTTGTTGTAAACAGGGTAGCTTGGGTCAGGCACAAGAACATGGTCACCCGCATTCACGAACGCTCTCGCGATGTTCGCCAAGCCTTCCTTCGAGCCTAAAAGCGCGATAACCTCATCTTGGCTCACGTCCACGCGGAACCGTTTCTTGCACCACGATGCCACCGCTTCCCGAAAGTCTGGCTCGCCCTGGCTGAGGGAGTAATTGTGATTCTTCAGGTTCGCCGCTTCCTCTTTAAGCGCGTCTATCACCACGGGCGGCGGTGGAAGGTCAGGGTCGCCTATGCTTAGCGAGATAAGGTCAACGCCCTGCG
>CAZWPI010000054.1:0-9701 GCA_964636055.1 uncultured Candidatus Bathyarchaeia archaeon | reverse complement strand
TAAATTTATTAATTCAGCCCTTAATTGCTAAGGTTAAAGGCGGTCAAAAGTGTCATTCATGTCCAAACTCAAAACTGTAGGTATCCAAACATTAGCGCCAGCTGCTTTTTACGGCGCAGTTGGAATCATCTTTCTCGTGTTGCTGCCGTTAGCCAATTTTCCGCCTCACATCGGCTTGACTGGAATACTCAGCCTCGTAACCGCTTACGGCATCCTCAAAAAAAGATTCTGGGCACTATGGCTGGTTGTCGCCTTATTTGCTGTCGCCACAACAATTTCCCTATACACTCTCGCCGTAATCGCCTTCACCAACGTTATTGTAGGCGCAAGCATGGTTGTTTACGTCGTTCTGACATGGTTGGTCACACTTTACATCGTGTTAAAAAGAAAACCGGCAGAAACCTAAATCCTCGCGCACAAGGCATCTTTCAGAAGCGCAACATCAACCATTTCACCCGCATCAACAAACTGCTGATTCCATGGCACTTCAACGAAACCATCAGCCTTAGCAAGCGTTGTTATAGCTCCTGAAGCCCCAGTTTCAACAGGCTCAGCCACAAGCCCCTTCGACTTGTCACGTTTTAGCTTAACCATAACAAACGTTCGCCTGCCTTTAGCCGAAAACATCCTCGCAGCCGCCACGGCTTTAACCGTCTTCGTTTCCGTTGCAGCTCTGCCTGACATAACCTGAATAACAGGACGAGCAAGCAAATGAAACATCAACAAGGCAGAAGTCGGATGACCAGGAAGCGAAAAAACCGGCTTCCCATCAACAAGCGCTATTGTCGTGGGTTTCCCAGGCTTCACAGCTATCCCGCTGACAAGCACACCAGGTTCACCCAGAGAATCCACAATTTGCGGCGTAAGGTCGTGTGGACCCACGGAAACTCCGCCAGAAGTCAGCACCATGTCCGCTGACGCCAACGCGTGCTCCAAAGCCTTCCGCAGCGCAGCCTCATCGTCTGGAACCACGCCCAAATACACAGGTTTTCCACCGCTCTCACGAACCGCGGTGCTCAGGCTGTACGCGTTTATGTCGTAAATCTTTCCCGCAGGCAACTCTCTGCCAGGTTCCGTCACTTCTCCACCTGTCGAAAGAACCGCGACAACGGGCACAGTGAACACTTTCGCCGTGGTTAAGCCTAAAGCGGCTAAAACACCAATCTCTGATGCACCCAGAACCTGACCAGCTTTAAGCACCGTTTCGCCGTTTTTTATGTCCGTTCCCTTCTTCATCACATTGCCATCTTTAGTCACGGCACGATAAACGCGCAGCTCCGCAGCTTCTCTGTCGGTGTCTTCAACCATGACAACAGCGTCAGCACCATCCGGAACAGGAGCACCCGTGACAATTTCCGCGGCTTCACCTTTCCCGATGCGGATTTTCGGCTGCTCACCCACGTTCACCACGCCGCGCACGCTCAGCGTCACAGGCTGATTTTCCTCCGCGCCAAAAGTGTCCTCAGCTTTCACAGCGAAGCCGTCAACGGTTGACCTGTTAAAAGGCGGAATATCCAAGGCGGAAACCACGTCTTCTCCGAGAACGCGATTGTAAGCGTCCAACAAGGAAACTTCCTCTTTACCCAACGCTGCAGGCTTCAGCCGTTCACCAATCACCTTTTTCGCTTCATCAAACGACATCAACCGCCTAAACATTTAGCGCACAACCTCCAAGTACCCAAACAAGCGCACAGCCACCACTTCTCCTTCTCTCACACCTTCCCTGTTCTCTGGAACAACCACGAAACCGTTGCCACGTGTCATGGTGGAAATTGCGCCAGAACCCCTAGCGCTGACAGGTTCAGCCAGAAACTCGCCGTTCTTCTGGGTCACCTTGACGCGCACAAAAGTTTTCCTGCCAAGCGCCGTAGCCACTTTCCGAGTCATAACCGCGTTAACCATTGGACGCGGTTCCGCTTTTTTCATTCCCAGCATCTTGCAGATTAACGGTCTCGCAAACACTTCGAAGCCGATTATGGCGGCAACCGGGTTGCCCGAAAGAATCATCACCGCTTTCCCATCCAGCACGGCTAAAGCAGTGGGCATTGCTGGTCTCAACGCCATTCCATGCACGATTACGCCTGGATTCCCAGAGCTGTTGACTGCGTCGGGAACAAGGTCGAGTCCGCCAACGCTGGTTCCGCCAGAAGTGATTACCGCGTCACAGTTTTGCAGTCCGTTGCTGAGTTTTTCGGCGATTTCAGCCACATCGTCTTTGGCTATGCCTAAATCTACTGGTTCTGCGCCGAGTTCGCGGCACATGGCTGAGAGCATGATGCGGTTTGAATCGAAAATCTGGTTTTCGTGGGGTTTGCTGCCTGCTTCCGCGAGTTCGTTTCCAGTGGCTAATATGCCAATTCGCGGTTTTTCGGTGACTTCTGCGTTGGTGTTGCCCATGGCAGCGAGTAGCGCTAAGTGGTATGGTTTGAGGCGTGTACCTGCTTTTATGATGGTTTCGCCTTTTTTGACGTCTTCACCTTTCTTTGATACGTTTCCTCCACGTGCCAGTTGCACCCAAACATCCAATGTGCCATCGCGTTTTTTCGTGTTCTCTATCATCACCACTGCGTCTGCGCCTTTCGGAATGGGGTTTCCAGTCCAGATTTGCCTTGCCTGTTTTGAGCCGACTTCTTCAGCCTCTGTTAAGTGGAATGTGACTGGTTTGAACTGTGATGCGCCTGTGGTGTCTTCAGCCCTAAGCGCGTAACCGTCAACGGCTGACTTGTCAAACTTGGGTAAGTCGTCTTTGGCAATTAGGTCCGTTGCCAGAACGCGGTTCAAAGCTTTGCCAAGTGGCACTGTGACTTCCCTGCATTTTTTTACGTGTAAAACATCAAGCCACGTTCGCAACGCTTCATCCACGCGTGTTAGTTTTTGGAACCCTTTCAGTCTAGCCAACGTGTATCCTCAACTAAGAGCATGCCGCTTACAGTAAAAAACGTATCGCGGAAGACTCGGCGTGGCGCAGAACTAGCGTGTGGAAAAACTTATACCCCCTCTATATATAGATTAAACTGGAGCTTAGACTAACGCGCATTGCAAAATTTTGCAAAATGGAGCGGATGGTTCACTGATTATGCTTTTTTTAGTCTAATGTAACGGGCTCTTGGTCGAGACGCGTTCTGTTTCTTTATTCTAGGGATTCATGATTATCCTTTTTACTAGGCCACATCAGAAACAGGACCGCTAGAAACAGTCCAAGGAATAGCAGTTTTCCTTCAAGGACCAAGCGGCTCACCTTCTGATTTTAGCGGGGTTCGGCCTTCATTCGTTTCCTGTATGAGTATGCGTACTGAACGAACGCGAACGCTAAAGAGAGTCCGCCTAAGCCAATCCACAGCAGTGTCATTGAATCAAGCATGCCTGTTTTCACCTCTTTCTTCGTTCAAACATGGGAGAAGTAGACGATTTCCTCCGTCTGGTTTTTCTCTTCTTTTGCTGCTTTCATTTTTGCTCACCTTTTTTTAATCTTGGTGGTTTAATGGTTTCCGCGTAATATAAGGGTAGTTGAGATTTGTTCATAATTTTTATGAAAAACTGAAATGTTTTTCAATATAACAGGGAAACTTGACGTATAAACCTAAAACACAACTTTGAAAATATATTCGTTAAAAAGACTAGAATAGAGCATTCAAAATCACAAACGCTGCATGTCACAAATTAGCCGCAAAATTTCATGAAGCAGAATTGCTCTCTTTTTCCATAATTTTTTTGTAAGTGTCGCGCATTTTCCTAGCGTCAACGTCCAGTAGCGGAGTTTCACATATTATTACGGGACGCATGTTAAACTCGGCTATGACTTCCGCTAACATCTCGAAATCTGGACCGTACCGTGCTTCGTCCAAGACATGGTGGCGTCTTTCACCCTTGTCTGTGTACTCGATCTTGCTGAAGTGGCAGTGCATGTTTCTCGCGGCTTCTGTTCCAAGCCTTCTCTCAACCTCTTCCACCACCGCGCGGAAATCCTCGACCTTCCTGAATCGCCCTTGATGTCTCGCGTGCATGTGCGCCCAGTCGATGACGAGCTGGGTTTGCTCGATTTCTTCGCAGATGGTTAGAATCTCGTCCAGAGTGCCCACTTGGTAGACCCTGCCCATGGTTTCGGGACCCAACTTCACGTTTCGGATTCCTAGGCTGTTCATGGTTGCGGCTATGTCTTTCAACGCGTTAACACAACTTTTGAAGGCGTAGCTTTTTTCCACGCGCCCATAAAACCCCATGTGGAAAACCACAACGTAAGCGCCCATCCACCGCGCTGCCGTGGCGCACGCGACCAAGCGCCGTTTGCTGGCTTCCACGACCTCTTTTTTGCCGCTGAGATTCACGTAGTAGGAGCCATGCATGCTTAGCAAAACGTCGTTCTTTCTGGCTTCAGCGCCCAAGCGTTCAGCGTCTTCCTGTTTCATCTGCGGTTTTTGGCCCCACCGAACGGCTTGGTATTCAAAGGCGTCCAGTTCTTCCTCCCGCAAGAGTCTGGGAACATCGAATGACCGTGCGCCGAGAATTCTGAAGATTGGTGGGACGCCAGCGGGGCCAAAACGGGGGTGATCTGCCATCTAATTCACTTTTTAAATTTTGGGTTAGGTGTGAGAGTGGTGTTTTCTCATTTAAAGGTTGGCTCTATATGTTAAATGCGGATTGCGTATCTGAATCTAGAAGCCCCAACAACTTTATTTTTGTCGATTACCCTACTCAAGGAATAACGTGGCGTTATGCAACTTAAAACCAATTGCAGGGGCGGAAATGTTAAAGTGACGATGGTGGAGCAAGCCGTGCAGTCTCGAAATACTTAAAACCCCTCTAGCAAAATAATAGTTGCGAATTTACTGCGCCAAATGAGGAATACAATAATAAAAAAGCTGGTTCGAGAAAAAAATGCAGCAGGCAGGAAAAAAAGAAACGCGTGAACTCTACAGGGACCGCAACGTCCAGATGGTGCTGAGCAAGTTTCTAAGCGGCGAAATTAAAAGGCTTGAACCAGTTTACGATTCAGAGGTCGGATACCGTTACCCCGTGGTAGAAACCATTGTTGGCGAAGCATCACAGGTGGAACCTTTCTTAAACAAACTGTATGAAGCAGGAGTCTTAGAAAGAAAGCTTTACGATAAGATTATTTTTTGCCCAAAATGCGGTTCTGCGGATGTCTCTACTCGTTATTGCTGCCCTTCCTGCAAATCTTTCAACATTCAAAAAAGTTCGTTAATTGAGCACGTAAAATGTGGATACATGGATGTAGAGGACAAGTTCTGCGAAGGAGACAAGCGCGTCTGCCCAAAATGCCACGAAGAACTGAGAAAAATTGATGTTGACTACTATAAAGCTGGAATCTGGTGCACCTGCAAAGACTGCGAAAAAAGCTTCGACATACCTGTGCCTGCGCATTTCTGCAGAAACTGCCGTGAAACCTCCACTTTTGAAGAAGTCATCATCAAAGACGTTTACTCCTATACTTTGAAGGAGAACGTTACAGCCGAATCCTCCTTAAACTGGCTTTTAGTCTCTGCCATACGAGAATTTCTAATGAAAGAAGGGCTAAACGTTGAAAGCCCTGGTCTTCTTAAAGGCAAATCTGGAGCCAATCACTCCTTTGACATAGTGGCCTACAAAGAAGAGAAATCACAGAAAGCTATAGTGGTTGATCTGGCTATGTCGACAGGAAACGTCGTGTCAGAACAGCCAGTCATTGCCCTATTCGCAAAGATATTTGACGTTTCACCCGAAAGAGCCTACCTGATTGCGATTCCAAAGCTCAGCGAGAATGGAAAGAAAATGGCAGAATTATATAAAATCCGCGCGATAGAGGTTAAAAACCAGGAAGAGGCAATGGCGTCGTTAAAAGAAAGCCTGAAAACGGTTTAGTCTTCTGAAAAAACGGCTATGTTGCCCCTTTCCGTAACAACTTTTACTAAGAAAACGCCTTGAGGCACCGTTATGTCCGTGCGATTGTACAGTATTGATTCTCCCGCATTCAGAAACACGTTTGCGTCATAGCGCTGATGCACCGTTGAGTTCGTGACCCAGACAGCCACGATGTGTAAGCTAATCGCACCTGTGTTTTTTATATCAATGCTAATGCCAGTTGGCTCTGTTCTTGTCACGTTTGCTATCGTCAAAGTTTCTTGCGCTTTTTCTAAGTCCACCTGATTCATCTGGTAACTCCAGAGGACTACGTTGCCAACTATAATCACCACTATCACTAGACTTAGCATTACGACTATGACTGTGCTTATGCCACGTTTTTCGCGTTTAAGGAGCCTTGTAATAGCTTGCAATATGAGTCCCCCTGGTTGTGACAATATCTATGTAGTAAGCTTCTCCAGAATTCCAGCTGTAGGTGATTCTAAGCCAACCGTGATTATTCACCTCTAAACGGGAAGCTTCTCCGTTGAAAGATTGGGCTACGTGATTCACGTAAACGCTGGAAACTTGGATGTCGGCTTTTCCCACATTATGCAGGTAAACATCCACAGTGCCTGTCGCATTGTTAAACCAAACGTCTTCGACGACGACGCGTTCGCCCATTGTCTGTCTGAGATTGGTGGTTATCACGAACGTGGCTGAAGTGGCAAGTGACATAACCGCGACCGCCACGATAGTGAGCAAAAGCTGACTGAGAACTGGCGTTATAGCCCGTTTATCGCGCAAAAAACGCTTAACATGTTTTTTCATTTTTTTTCGCCTCACAGAAAAACTTTCAGAGCCACGTAGCCTAACAACATCATAACTAGGCTATGCTTTAAGCCAGCGCTTACAGAACCTTCGCCCATTTTTCCAGCAACGAGACCGCTGAAGAAGCCTTGAACAAGCGTTAAATGCAAAAAGATTCGCTGTAAGTCCGCAGGCGACGATGAAGGCATTGAAAACAAAGCCACGCCTTCTACGCCTGTGAAGAAAGTTTTGAAAAGTATCACAATCGTGAACAGGAACACGAAGAGAGCCACGTAGATTATGGCGATGTACGGTCTTGTCTCCGTTTTGCGTTCCTTTTCAAGCAGGATGGTTGTTTGGATGAACTTGCCCATGGGGTCGAAGACTTTTTCCACGCGACCTCCTGAACGACTAGCTTCAATTATCATGGGCACAGTTCTCTGCGTTAGCACAGTGCCGACACGTCTTCCAAAAGCTAAAAGCGCCTCCTCGAAACTGGCTCCCCAAGAAATCTGCACCGTCATCTTTTTCAGTTCAGGAGTCAATGGACCATAGTCCCTTTCCGCTGCTTCTTCTAAGGCTTTAGGAAGCGTCATACCTGTCTCTTGGGCTTGCACGATGCTCCTGAAAAGGTCTGGTAAGTGCTCGTCAACGGCTTTCCTCCATCTATAATCAACGTAATTCACGAGCGCTATCGGCGAAGTCACGGCGAGAAAACCGAAGAATACAAAATCGTCTAACGCCGCGCTGAAGCCTACGGTGAAATAGCCGAAGACCACTATGGCAACGGCTACCAAAACCGACACAGCGATTACGATTTTTCTAGTTCTGCTCTCTATCTTCGGCATTTTCTCTACCATTTCGGCGAAGTTGAATCCAAGATGATGAGGAATATCACGGCGCCGACCGGAATCAACAGGTAAGTCAGGAGACTCAGCAGGAAGTTAGGGCTGAGCATACCTAATCCACCGCCGCCCAGCACCGACATAACCGACACCATGATGACCAGAAGCAGCGGACCTGTCAAAAGCAGCGCCACATAAACCTCTGACAACACTGACAAGTTATCGGAGTATTTTTTGAGGCTCATCTTTTTCAGTTTCATGGCTGTCTTAAATTTTTCACGCAGAAAGGCTCCCAGATTTCCGCCTGTGTGGATTGTGGATATTATTCCCTCTATGGTATCTCGAAATTTTTCGGAAGGTGTGCGGCTTGAAGCTTTTTCTAAGGCTGAGATTACGTCTAACCCGAACAGGTTAATGTTTTTGATGACTTCTTTGGCTTCGGTAGAAGAAGCCAAGGGCACATTCAGAGTTGAGAGGGAATGGAAAATTTTTTCTGGAGAAACTCCCGCGCTCGCCAGAATAGCCATATAACCAGTTGTGAAGGGCAGTTCATCGTCTAATTCTCGTTTATGCTTATCCGCGTGATAAACTGGGTACAGGTAAAAACCAACTATCGAGAGTGCCCACGTGAACATGGCCCCTCCGAAGCCGAACAAGAGCGCCGACGCTAACGACATATTAAAAACAAAAACCAGCAGTACAGGTAACGCCACCGCCACCGATGCAGTAATGACAATCGAAGCGAGGATTGTTAAGCTCACGTAGGCTTTGAAATTTATTTTTAAACCTGATTTTTGCAGGGTCTGATCTAAATCTTTGAATAGAGGCATAAACCGTGCAGTTTCGTCGCCCATTAACTGATACGCTATGGACAAAGGTTTTTCAAGTTCCGTTTTCGGCTCTTTTGCAGGCGGTTTGTCCTCTTGCGTTGAAGAGTTTGCAGATAACTTAAACATGGTTGCCAAACGTCTCTTGGAGGCCTTGAGCTTTTCCCTGAGCTGATTTGTCATTTCAACCCCACTCTTGCCTTTTGGATAACACGATTCGGGTTAGCGTAGTATTCTCTGATGACGTTGGCTACGTCACCGTGGCGGCGGATACCCTGTTTAACCATCCACTCCAGAACCGTCTTCCTAGACTTCAATTCACGTCTTAAGTCCTCTTCCGTTAAACCCGTTTTCTTCATGGCCTTCTCCAAGAGAGCGCTGTTGCCCGAAGAAGCAAGCTTGTCAAATTTAGGATTCCAACGAAACACCTCTTCCGTCAAAATCTCGTTGTTTTGTGTTTCAAATCCTTTAACTTCGGTAGCCACGCTTACGCGCCTTGCGGGTTTCCCGCTAACTTCGGCTCTTTCCATAACCAAAATGACATTGGTCATGGCGATTAGCGGTTTAGGAATGTTCATGGGTTCGGATTCCAGCCTGTTTATGACCGCTTCGGCAGATTCGGCGTGAATGGTGCACATGCCCAAGTGGCCTGTAGCCATGGCTTGGAACAGCGTGTAGGCTTCTTCTCCTCGGACTTCGCCCACGATAATGTAGTCGGGTCGCTGCCTCACTGCGGCTTTAAGCAGGTCGAAGAGCGTTATGGTGCTGCTTTGTTTATCGTTGCCTTTGAAGCCTGCCCTTACCACCGAAGGTATCCAGTTTTCGTGTGGAAGATTAATCTCCTGTGTGTCCTCAACACTTACAATCTTCATCTCGGGTTTTATGAACATGGACAGGCAGTTCAGCATGGTTGTTTTTCCGCTGGCTACGCCCCCTGCCACCAGCACCGACGCCCGATGCTCTATGAGATACCACAGGTAAGCCGCCATCCCTGAAGAAAGCGTGTTAAACGCTATCATGTCCGAGATCGTCAAAGGGTCAACCCTGAAACGCCTGATGGTGAATGTTGAGCCCCTTCGGGTAACTTCACTCCCGTAAGTTAGCTGTATGCGGCTTCCCTCTGGAAGCGACGCGTCAAGGATTGGCGCGGCTATGGAGATGTTTTTTCCCGCAAGATAAGCAAGGCGAACCACGAAAGAGTCAAGTTCAGCCGTGTCTGTAAACATGATGTTTGTGGGTAAGGACTCGTAGAGTCGGTGCCACACGTAGATGGGGATGTTTACGCCGTCTGTGGATATGTCTTCGATTAACGGGTCTCTCATCAACGGGTCTATTTTTCCGTAGCCTATGAAATCTCTGACTATGTAGTAGGTGAGCTTGT
>CAZWPI010000053.1:0-9839 GCA_964636055.1 uncultured Candidatus Bathyarchaeia archaeon | reverse complement strand
GGCGTTTCAGCAAGAGATGCATGATGGCGACGGAAGCTGGGCGCTGGTGCATTCAACATCAAGCACGCAGCTTGGTTTAGCGATTGACGAGGACCAAGTGAAAGATATGACCGTTCACATACAACGGAAACCTGCGGGTTCATAGTTTTCGAAATTGCTGGAAGCTACACTCAATAATCTGTCACCGCACACGATGTCTGTTATCAGACTGCGATGCGTTTTATAAGGTAATTCTTAATATGCAATGAAACATACTACATAATTATTTGTCTAGCGCACAAGCCATGTTGGTTGGATTAAAATTAATGCACCACTATTTGTTTTTCGGCTTGAGTGCAGTTCTAGTTGAATAGATTAGTCCTGATTCATCGTAAGGTTAAGTAATGTGATTTCCCCTTTTGTTCTGTCATATGTCGGAAAATCAGGAAATCAGAGGCAACACGCTGAAGGTCTACTTGTACTTGCTTAAGCATGGGCCATCTGAACTCAGAGACGTTCAGCGTGGACTCAACTTCTCTTCAGCTTCACTCGCTTCTTATCATTTGGGAAAGCTTTTGGAAACGGGCTTCGCCAAGCAGGATGAGTACGGAAAGTATTCTGCGGTGAAAGAGGCTTCCGATAGGATTCTTGAGGG
This sequence comes from uncultured Candidatus Bathyarchaeia archaeon, assembly GCA_964636055.1. Classification (GTDB taxonomy): domain Archaea; phylum Thermoproteota; class Bathyarchaeia; order Bathyarchaeales; family Bathycorpusculaceae; genus SG8-32-3. Next base: position 9,205 of record CAZWPI010000053.1, on the reverse strand, counting down.
CTACTCGAAAATAGGGCCTGCTGTGGTGCCGCAATTGTTCTTCTTTTCTTTGCTCTTTACTATTCTTGTGGTTTTCTTCTCGGTGGGGACTTGGAGCGGGTTGGGTTTTATTCCCTATTTGATTGGCGTAAGCTTTGCGATGCTTGCTGTGTTATGGTTTGAGACGATTAGGCTTTGGCGTAAACTAGCTGTGTGATTGAAGTTTTCGCCTGCTTTATGATTAAAGACTTTTTAATGAGCCTTCAAACGCTTTTAACGAACTTTAAAATGTGTAGGTTTTAATTTCCCGCTAGGTTTCCATTGTGCAGAGGAAGGAAAATGTATCGAAGATGGACTTTTAAGTACAGTCTAGCTGCAGTTATCGTTGCGACCGCCATCATTACGATCTCTTTGTTTGCAAACTTAACCAACACGACGCCTGTTGTTCCTACCGCTGAAGGAGCCACTTTTGCCGTTTTGTTGACTGATCCGCCGACGGTGCCTGCGGGAACCACACAGCTCAATTTGACGTACACTGATGTCTTGCTTCATGTGATTTATCCAAATGGTACTGATGTATGGCTTCCAGTTGGAGCTTCGGGAACTGTGAACTTGTTCTCGCTCGTTAACATGACTAAGACGATTGCCTCTACCACCATACCTATCAATTCAACAGTGGATAAGGTTCAATTTACGATAGCCAATGTTACTGCGGTAGTCAACGCGCAAACGTACAATGTGACCTCGTTGTCTGATACGTTTGTTGTGAAAGTTGCGAACGGCGCCGTCAACAAAACGCTTTCGGGTGTGCTGATAGACTTCAATCCGACGCTGGTTCAAATACAGGCATCGGACGAAAACGATACAACAGTGTACTATTATGTGCTCGTTCCTAGCGCGAACGCGGTGATTGTCAATGACATAACTCGGGAACATGTTAAGGTGGGAACTATTATCCGGATTAGCGACAACAACAGAGTACAACTTGTGCGTGTCAAAGAGGACTTTTCAAAGAACTTGACGATTGTTTCGGCTACGCTTACAGTAAATGGCAATACTACCGGTCTTTCGGTGACGTTGAAGAACGAAGGTAACGTTACCTTCAGAGTCTTTGGACTCACGTTGAATGGCGAATTTAACACAACGCAAAGCTGGGGTGTCAGGGCGTTTCGAGGCGGTTGGCATGAAATGTACAGAATGAGAATTCACCCTGAGGCAATTCCCTTCAAACTGAATGGGACATCGTTGGTTCCGCTTTACGGAGCTGTCGGAGAGCTTGAACATGGCAACCCATTTTCATCAGTGATTATACAGCCTGGTGAAACTCTCACGTTGAATTTCAATGGCGTTATCGCACTCTATACTGGCTGGAGACATGACCAGAATCCATTGTTTACCGTAACTCCGATAGTTGATGGCAACTACACGCTAAGACTGATGGGTGAAGGATTCCAAACCTTCACTGTCGAGGCAACATCTTTACCTTGACAATCCTCTTCCCTTTTCTTTTTGCTATTGGCATTCTTTAAGGTTGATACGACTGTCCTAAAGATGACACAAGTCACTTTTTACAGGCGGTTCCTTCTGTAATGAGAATATAACAAGAATCACAGTCTTCTTGTAGCGATCGCTTTAGCTGTCTAAGTAAAAGGTGTTTGCTCCAGATAAAAAATTCTTATCTTTAAGTGGGCATTAATTATAATTGAGGAGGGATTGGATAATGCCGAATGAAGTGAAGATTAGAGTTTTAAATGAGAATGACTTGGACGCAGTAGTGAAAATCGATAAAAAGGTATTGGGAAAAGAAAGACGAGCTTACTGGAAACGAAAAATGGCGTATGCTGACATCTATCCCCGCCCTGCCTTAGTTGCAGAGGTAGACGAGAAGGTTGTTGGTTTCATAATGGGCTATGTCAGTGGATGGGAATTCGGAGTACCTGATACCAGCGGGTGGATTGACACGTTGGGAGTAGATCCAGCATACCAACGCCGCGGCATTGGCAGAGCCTTGTTCAATGCATTGATTGAAAATTTTAAGCATAGCGGAAGAGAAAAAACCCCAGGAGTAGATGGCGCGGAGAAAACGAGGATAGAGGGAGTGAACGTCGTTTACACCTTGACAAACTGGAATGACTGGGACTTGATGCAATTCTACCATGCGATGGGTTTCAAAAAAGGGGAGATGCTTAACCTCAAACTGCAAATACGGTAAATAACTGCGGTGGCAGTTGTGTGGTTTGGTTTGTGAGAGTAGAGAGTAAGTATGCAGGAGCTTGAGAGCTAGCAGGTTAGTACTAGAATGGAAAAAGATTAAATTCTAATCTCAAACCAATGGCGGTTTTCACATTTAATCCAAAAGATTAGCGCTGGAAGAGAGATAAAATCGGATAAAACTTAGTTAAGATATGATTGGAAATAATTATCTGGTTGTTTTCAAACTAAATTCTTAATTACCGCGTTCGCGTCACATAGCAGTATTTGAGGAATTAAATATGGTGGAATTAGATTTCGGTGGCGTGAAAGAGAACGTCATCACAAGACAAGAGTTCACAGTGGAAAAAGCCCAAAAAACGTTGAAAGACGAAGTTGTCGTTTCACTGGGGTACGGCATTCAAGGTCAAGCTCAATCATTAAACATGAGAGACAACGGCATAAAAGTAATCATAGGACAAGAAAAAGAAGGCATATTCAAGAAAGAATGGGACAAAGCAGTCGCAGACGGATGGAAACCAGGCGAAAACCTCTTCCCCATGGAAGAAGCAGCTAAAAAAGGAACCATCAAAATGTTCCTACTCACAGATGCAGGTCAAAAAGCAGTATGGCCAAAAATCAAAGAGACCCTCAAGCCAGGAGATGCACTCTACTTCAGCCACGGCTTCTCAATCGTTTACAAGGAACAAACAGGGGTCATTCCGCCCAAAGACATAGACGTTATCCTTGTTGCACCGAAAGGTTCAGGCACCAGCGTCCGACGCAACTTTGTTGATGGAACAGGCATTAACTGCAGCTTCGCCGTGCATCAAAACTACACTGGCAAAGCCGATGACCGCGTTAAAGCCATGGGCATTGCCATCGGTTCAGGCTACCTTTTCCCCACCACGTTCGAGAAGGAAGTCTTCAGTGATTTGACAGGCGAACGCGGCGTGCTGATGGGCGCTTTGGCAGGGATAATGGAAGCACAGTACAACACGCTAAGGGAGCATGGACACAGCCCCAGCGAAGCGTTCAACGAAACCGTGGAAGAACTCACGCAGAGCCTCATCCGCTTAGTGGACGAGAACGGCATGGACTGGATGTACTGCAACTGCAGCGAAACCGCACGCATCGGCGCGTTAAGATGGAGAAACCGGTTCCGCGACGGCGCAAAGCCCTTGTTTGAATCGCTGTACGAGCTTGTGGCTGCTGGAGAAGAAACACGGATTGTGCTTGAGAGAAGCCAGGAACCGGACTATAGGCAGAAGCTTGCTGATGAGCTGCAAGAAATGGGCAACTCTGAAATGTGGCGGGCAGGTGCCACTGTGCGTTCGCTGAGACCGGGACGACAAAAACAACAGTGACAGCGTACTCGCCGCTTCAATTCTCTTCCCACCACGTTTATGACGTGGCTGATGGCGCTTTTCACAAAACTTATGTGCTCTCGGAGACTACCCCCCTCCCTTTTATAAAGGCTGAATCTTGTGAAGCATGGATTCACGGTTGATAGCTTTTCAAGACCGCCCCTTTTTTTGGGCATTTGTCTAGTTTTTTGGCAGAAATACTTTTATACAAATAAAGAATTTTTTAATTCTCAATACACATGAATAAACGCATTAATTAAAATTACTCGTCTCGTGAGTTATGGTTATGGAGGATTTTGAAATGCATGTACAAAGTTGCAGAGACTGCGCAAACCTTGAAGACCGAAGGGACATTGAAGGCGTTGCGTTGTGCGCCATGCACCATGGACCTTCGGTGTGCTGCCAAGAATTCACACCTAAAAACGCAAGCGTGAACCCAGACAACATCCATGAAAGGTTCTGCCTGAACTGCACCAACTACGACGAAATCGAAGGCGTTCCCGTCTGCGCCAGAGACCATAGGCCAGGACGCGCGTGCGGAGCATTCAAAAGAAAAACAGAAATAGCTGCTACTGCATAAACCGTGCCTTCTCGCCCAGCGTTCGAGGGGTATTTTTTCAGAGTTGGCTGTATAACCGAGCATTCCTCAAGCGGAGAGTGAGTTGTGATGCATAATCTTTTAATTGTCCCTTTTGCACGCCCTAAACCAAGGAAGGTTATCCAGCAAAATGGTTACCTTAAACCTCGACAAGATTTTCAACCCTCAAAGCGTAGCCATCGTAGGCGCCAGCGACGTTGAAGGCTCGGTCGGATACGCCATCGTGAAAAACTTTACGCGGCTATGCTACACGGGAAAAGTTTACTTCGTTAACATACGCAAACCCGAAATTCTTGGAGTGAAAACCTACCAGAAAGTAGGGCAAATTCCTGACCAAGTTGACTTAGCCATGATAGCCACGCCCGCCAAAACCGTTCCTGACGTGGTGGAAGAGTGCGGACGCGCAGGAGTGAAAGGCGTGATCATCGTTTCAGCGGGCTTTAAAGAAACTGGTCCCGAAGGCAAAGCATTAGAAGACAAGATTCTGGAAGTAACAAAAAAATATGGCATAAGAGTAATCGGACCAAACTGCATAGGCGTAATCCGTCCACGGATAAACCTGAACGCCACATTCGTGGATAAAATGCCGAAGCCGGGCAAAGTGGCTTTCATCTCCCAAAGCGGCGCTTTAGGCTCCGCCATTCTCGACTGGGCGATACATGAGAACATAGGCTTCAGCAACTTCGTCTCCGTAGGCTCCATGATTGACGTGGACTTCGGCGATCTGATAGACTATTTCGGCACTGACCCCAAAACCAAGAGCATACTCATGTACGTGGAAGGCATCACCGAGGCACGAAAGTTCATGAGCGCCGCCAGACACTTCGCACGAACCAAGCCCATCATAGTGGTTAAAGCAGGCAAGTTCAGCGAAAGCGCAAAAGCCGTTGCGTCTCACACGGGTTCGCTTTCAGGCGAAGATGACATCTACGACGCGGCGTTCAAGCGTGCCGGCATAGTCCGCGTGGAAGAAATCGATGACTTATTCAACGCTGCCGAGGTTCTGGGAACCCAGCCCCTGCCGCGTGGACCTCACTTGGCGGTGATCACAAACGCGGGTGGTCCAGGAGTCATGGCAACCGACGCGCTTATTGCTAAGGGAGGCAAACTTGCCAGACTAAGCCAAAAAACCCTGGATGCCCTTAACTGTGTTCTGCCGCCATTCTGGAGCAAAGGCAACCCCATTGATGTCCTTGGAGACGCGGGCGCTGACCGGTACAAGACTGCGGTTGAAGCCTGCCTGAACGACGCTGGCGTTGACGGCGTACTCATAGTTTTCACTCAGCAAGCGGTTTCAGAAGCGGTTGAAATAGCCAAAACCATCGTTGAACTCGTTAAGAGCAAGGCGTATCAGAACAAGACGATATTGACCAGCTTCATGGGTTACGGTGCAGTGCAAGAAGCAAACGGCATCCTAAACGCAAACAACATCCCAACCTACTCCACGCCTGAAAACGCGATCAAAACGTACATGTACATGTACCAGTACCAGCGCAACCTTGAACTCATCTACGAGACACCCGAGGAGCGCCCAGTAGACACAGCACCGCCTAAACGACCGATAATGGTTATACTCAGAAACGCCGCAACGGAAAACCGTGAACTGCTGACAGAAGACGAAGCAAAAAGACTCTTGGAGTACTACAATTTTCCGGTTGTAAAAACCGAAGTCGCCACTACCGCAGAAGAAGCGGTTGCCTTCGCCCATCAGATCGGCTACCCCGTGGTTCTCAAGATTCTTTCGCCCCAGATAGTCCACAAAACCGACGCCGGTGGCGTAATGCTTGACTTGAACTCTGACGCTGAAGTCAAACAAGCATTTGACATCATTATGCAAGGGGCAAGAGAATATAACCCAAACGCCAAAATAGTCGGCGTCACCGTTCAGCCCATGATAACGCGGAAAGGCTACGAAATCATAATAGGAGGAAAAACTGACCCGCTCTTCGGTCCGGTAATCCTGTTCGGCATGGGAGGCGTGGGCGTCGAACTCTTCAAAGACTACGCAATAGGGCTGCCGCCGTTAAACACGACACTAATCAGGAGAATGATGGAGGAAACAAAAGTCTACCAGCTTCTGAAAGGCTACAGAAACGTGCCGCCAGCGAACCTTAAGCTTCTGGAAGAAACCATGGTGCTGTTCTCGCAGTTGCTCATCGACTTCCCACAGATAAAGGAAATCGACATCAACCCGCTCCTGATAAACGAGAAAGAAGCCTGCATCCTCGACGCGAGAATAACAGTTGACAAAGACAAGGTTTTCAAAAAATTTGAACCTCACGAGCACTTGGTGATAAGCCCGTACCCGAAGAAGTACGAGACCCACTGGAAGCTTAAGAACGAACAAGAAGTGCTGTTAAGACCCATAAAGCCTGAAGACGAACCCATGTGGCTGGAAATGTTCCAAAGCTTCAGCGAAGAGTCCATACGTTACAGGTTCTTCCAGCTGCTCAAGGATACCCCACATGAGGTTCGCGTTCGCTACTGCAACATTGATTATGACCGCGAAATCGCCATAGTGGCGGAGCTCAGCGAAGAAAACCGCAGAAGAATCTTGGGAGTCGGAAGATTAAGTATTGAGGCTGACGGAAAAAGCGGTGAACTGGCCTTCATAATCGTTGACCAGTGGCAAGGCCTAGGCTTAGGAACCAAAGTGGTGGATTACGTTCTGGAAATAGCCAAGGATATGGGCGTCGAAACCGTCTACGCCATAATGCTTCCTGACAACCAGAGAGCTTTAAACTTGACAAGGAAGATGGGTTTCAAACTGGAATATTTGAGCGACGGCACGGTGAAAGGAGTTCTTGACCTTAAAGAGGAAATGCTTAGCGCAAGATGCTCAGAGCCATCTGCTCAAGCAGAAAAGAAAGAAACGTTTGCTGCAGAAAAAGAGGAAAAGGACGCTGAGCCAGAGGCGGAAGTAACCTCGCTGTAACGGGAAGCCTTGCGTTTCCGTTGTTTTGTCGTTAATTCTAAGCGGGTTTAAACGAAGTGCACTTTAACGGCGTGTGTCGAGCAGGAAATGCAGGGGTCGTAAGCTCTCGCTAGCATCTCCAAGGTCAGCTCAATTTGCTTCGGCGTCTTGCTCATGATCTTTGGCACCAAGGCTTTCATGTCTAACTCGATGTTGCCGTGGTTCTGGTTGGTTGGGATAACGCAGTTGGCTTTTGTGCAAACGCCTTTCTCGTTATACGCGTAATCATGGAACAGTAGACCTCTGGGAACTTCAACCGCGCCGACGCCTCGTCCTGCCTTAACGGTCACTTCTGGGTTGTTGTAGTCTGGCTGGCTCTGCAAACCTGCAGCTTCAAGCTCGTTAATCAGCCTAATCGAATCTTCCACGCTGTGAACCACTTCCACGAGCTGCGCGACGCTGTTCATGAACGGATTGTGGCACACCGGTTTGAGGTTGAACATTTCAGCGACCTTCTTTGCCAAGGGAGAAAGCAGATCATAGTTAATGTTAAGCCTAGCGAGGGCGCCGACCATGTATGAGTCTCGAACGTGTTTTGCCCGTTTCGCCGTAGACTGCGGAACAATATACTCGTTGGTGAATGAAAGGTACTCGCTTGCCGGCGCAGAGTCTGTGTCAGTGGAGCCGATTTTTCCATCGTAAAGCGCGTACTCGTCAGGTTTAGTTAACGCTATGAACTCGGTTTCCCTAACGAAGTCAGGGATTTTCGGTGCCAGACTCTGGAGCAGTTTCGCTACGGCTTGCAAGTCTGGAACGGAAGCCTTTAGCCTCTCTCTGAGCTCGCGTAATTCTTTCATAGTGGGGATTTTTGAGAAGCCACCTGGCATCAGCCTTTGCGGGTGCGTTGTCCTGCCGCAGAGCATGTTAGACATCTCGTTTGCCAGTCTGTGCAAGCGCAGAACGGTTTTGAGTTCTTTAGGATTGGAAGATGCAAGCGGTATGACTGAGCCAACGCCCATGAGGTCTGGAAGAACCAGGAAGCCCACGTGTAAGAGGTGGCTTTGCATGTTCTCTGCGTGTAACGCTATTTTTCTCAGTTTGAGGTCTTGTTCGCTTATGGTTATGCCCATCGCTGCCTCAGTGGCTCTTAAAGATGCGAGGGTGTGGCCTATGGAGCAGATGCCGCAGATGCGCGAAGTTATATGGTGTAACTCGCGCCAGCTACGCCCTAAAACCATGGCTTCGAAGAAGCGTGGTGCTTCAGAAATGTTCCATTCGCAGCGCTCCACGGTTCCGTTTCTTACGTTTACGTAGATGTTTCCGTGACCCTCGACTCTTGTCACGTGGTGTACTTCTACATCAAAGTTTTTGTCTGTCATTATCTTTTCCTCTCCTGCCAACCGAAATATAACTTAAACTTGTTAATTGCGTCGTCAACTGTGAGACCGTACTTGATTAACACTTCTTTTTGGGAGTTTTCGTTCGGGTTGTCCACCAAGCCGCGGCATCCCCAGCATATGGTTCCTTCGTTGACGCAGCAGGAGTTGCAGCCTGCTCTGGTGACGGTGCCCACGCAGAATTGGCCTCTTTCAAACGCGCAAACATTCTCGTTTTTCTTGCATTCAACACAAACAGGATAGTTGGGAATCTCCGGTTTCTTTCCCAGCAAAAGCGACTTGACTACGCTGAGGAATTCATCTTTGGTTATTGGGCAGCCGTGCACGTAAGCGTCTACAGGTATCACCGCGTCTATAGGTCTCGCGGCGTAAGTGTCGAACAATCGTGCTTTGTCGCCGTACACGGTTCGCCTAACATCATCTAAGTCCTGATAGTTTTTCAAAGAGTTAATGCCGCCGATTGTCGCGCATGAGCCGATGGCGACCACGATTTTCGCGTTTTTCCTGATTTGCCTCAGCCTGTCTTCATCTTGAAGTCGAGTGCAAGACCCTTCTATGAAGGCTATGTCGTAGTTGTCACTGTGTTCTTTCATGACTTCTCTGAAGGTTACAACTTCAACCTGCCCCAGAAGGTCAAGAAGTTCTTCTTCCAAGTTGGCGATTTGCAGTTGGTCGCCTTCGCAGCCTGCGAAGTCAAAGAAAGCTACTTTTGGTTTCATTATAACGCCTCCGGTACTCCTTTAATTTTTGCATAATTAAA
>CAZWPI010000052.1:0-10171 GCA_964636055.1 uncultured Candidatus Bathyarchaeia archaeon | reverse complement strand
CTGAAAAAGGCAATAACCAAGTCTTAATCGGCAAAAGAAGTAAAGCGCGGGGTGTGGGATTCGAACCCACGCGGCCTTTCGACCACAGACTTAGCAGGCCTGCCCCATACCAGGCTTGGGGAACCCCGCCCGCGAGTTGGCTAAGCATTATCTCATTACATTGCCATATTTTTATTGTTTGTCGTTATTCAAAGCCTGAGTGGAAGCGGAACGGGTTTTAAGCGTTTACGTGTCAACAATACTTTTTATCTCCGAGCACGAAAGTGAACATGCAGGTGACAATCAAGTGACAGCGCCGTCGCTCAGCGACACGGTGAAAAGAACATGCAACGCGCTCAGGCAAGGTGCCACCAAGCAAATCTCCGACTACGAGCAGCGGTTTTCAGCCCTCAAAAACCTATACGACGAGTTGCTCGAGAACCTGATTAGAACGGGGTTCAGCCCGAAAGAAGCGTTGGAAACCGCCACCGAGTTTTTTGGCTCCCCAAGCGTTCGCTTCGCGGGCATAGACGGCACAATGTACTCGCGACCCCTGTTTGACATGGTTATTTTCTTCGGCGGCGCCTACGCGGCGACTGGCACAGTGACTTTTTCTGAAAACGCTGAACCCAGTGTCCAGTACGACGCCAAGACGATACAGCGGAGCACGGGCATGTCGAGCGTGGTGCCCATATACGTTAACGAAATTCCAGAAGTGGATCAAGCGTTCTTCGCGCAGGGGCAGCCCAGCGAGGTAAGCCCTAACAAGGGGCTGACTGACGAGGGCATAATCAGCAACGCCACAATCGCAAATTCGATCATGACGTTCTCGGAGTATTATCTCGCTTACAAGCTTGCCGCCGACTCGAACCAAGACACCCGCTTAATCCTGCTTGACCGAAGCCTCTCCGTGGACCGCGCAAGCCTGCTCTATGACACGTCGAAAATGGAGTACTGGACCGCTAAAAGCAGCCTCCTCGGATACAAAATCGACGATGCCGCGTTAGACGTTAACGACTTGGCGGTCGCGAGGCAGCACGTTTACAACCGAGGCTTAGGTTTACCGCCTCCCCGGGCAAATCACCTGCGTTACGCCATAATCCACTTTGCGGAAAGGGAAAGAACGTTAACCGCAGAGCAGGTCCTGGCTGAATTCGGCGTGGCAGATGAGAAAAGAGCCCGAAAAGTAGAGCATGCGCTCAAAAACTTGGTATCAAAAGGAGTCCTGACCAAGGAAAACGAGGTTTACAGTCTCAACCAGAAGTATGTTTCAACGTGGGAACGCGTGAAAGAGCTTACCGTCAGGGTGGGCGACGCATTGTTTTTCTCGAAGGCTCCAGATGTGGAAGCAGCTAGCACGATGAAGATCGTGAAAGATGGCAAGGAGCAGTGGCTGACCACGCTGGACATCGCTTTTCTCACGTTGTTTGCTTTGCAGATGCTGATGGAGGAGTGCTGGCGAAGGCGCATCTTGCTTGTAGGCGTCACGAAGGACACGGCAGCTCGCGACTTCAAGCGGCAACTCGTCCCCATAATGCACGGCGAAGGCCTTTTGAAAACAAGTGTTCAACCCGAAGCCCTGCGGGACTTGCCGAACACGGACCGTATGATACTGCAGTCAGCCAGCATATTCAACGTGGAGCAGATCAAGCCGCCGTGGAGCCTTGTTGAGTACGACTCGGCGTTCAGGACTATGTTGCGCGATAGGCAAGGTCGCAGGGGCTACGTTTCAGGTGCCATAAAAAACAAGATCGGTCTTGAGAAGGCGTTTCTGAAAACTTACGTGCAGCTGAGCCAGGCTAAGACGGACCCGCTGTTGCGAAGCAACGTGCTGCTTATCGACCGATTGGCGTATCCTGAATATGACTTGAAACCTGAGAGCCTTGTGCGCTTCCAGAATGAGTTGAGCGACGGCACACGAGAGCCCGTTGAAACCATACTGTTTAAGGATAAGGCGGTGCCGAACAGGCTGCAGAACCTTGTCATGAGCGTTCTGGTGGCGATGGCGCCAGCCAACATTCCCGAAGCGTTTGGGCATAACAAGGCGCTGTTCATCGCGGACAAAATCGCGAAGTGGAATTACAGCCAGTTCAAGTGCGTGGTGGACACCACCGCCACGTGGATTCTCAATAATCATAAATTGCGAAAGTTCATATTTTACATGAGCACTTTCAGGGAAAGGAGAGCTAGCATTGAACAGGCAAGAAGAGAAAACCGTTAACAGCAGCTGCTTCACGGATTTCACGGGCAAGTTCCGTGCGCGTTTAGCCGCGGTCATCCCCCGATTTTTCGGCGGTGGAGCAGATTCAAAAGTCACGGGCACCAGCGCCCGCTACCAGTGCCGCGTCAAAATCGAGTACCAGAAGGACTTGATGGGCTTGCTGGAGGAGGGCATGCTTTTGGCGGTGCGGAACTTCAAGCAGGCAAGCCCAGGCGCGGAACGGTACACGCTTATGGAGATCAGCCGCGTTTGGCCTGAACACTTCGGGCTGCGAGGCTTGAGCGATCATGGTTATTATCCGATGCAGTTTGAGATTATCGAGCAGAGCGAGGAAGACTGGAAGACGGATGACACTTCAACGATGATGATTCAGATCGACGCGATTCCGATTAACTACGATTTGGTCCTGGGCGGAGGCGGCGAGTTCGAGTTTGTCAAGGGCTTCTCCTACCCCGTGGTGGGCAGTCACGCTTACTTGCTGAACAGCGACATGATCAACCGCATGTACAACAAGCGGATAACCGACCAGATGGGCATAGACGCTTCCCGCACCGTGGAGGATGCCCGAGTTGACCCGCGTTTAGGGCTTGTCAAGATGTTTGAGGCGAGCGAGACGGTTATTCCGATTTACGTGGATTTTGAGAAGCTTGTGCGTTACCACTTCGGCGTTTTCGCGTTTACGGGCGGCGGAAAGAGCAACTTGACCTCGAACGTTTTGAGGCGCATCTTGCTGCACACGGACGGGGAGAGCACGAAGGTTGTTCTTTTTGATATAAGCTGTGAGTACGCGTTTCTGCTGCTTGACTTGCTTGCGGACCCTGCGTTTCCGTCGAAGATCGTGTTGGAGCACCGTGTTGATTCGGTGGAGCAGTTCTTCAACTCCGTCGTTAAGCCCAGGGAATACGAGGAGGACGAGCGGATTAAGGCGGGGCTGCAGCGGGTTATGGAGCAGGGTAAAGTGGCGTATTACACGAAGCCGAAGCAGAAAGTGCCGAAGTACATTCAGTTTCTTGACGAGTTGGCGGCGCAGCGGAAGGACAGCGCGGAGAAGCCGCATTACATGAACGCCATCGACAAGATTCACGACGCCGTGTTGGAGTTCATGGAGGAGAACGGGTTAAGCGAAGGGCAAGAAGTTAACGAGGCGTTCGTGGAGCACATTGACGGCGTGGCGCGGGAGGCTGTGGAACAGTTCCGAGTGCACGACAAAAGTGGCTTGTACGCGTGGGCAACCACCCGAACCACGATTCTGGACACCATAAAGAGCAAGCGGGACAAGGAAACGGCGGAGACAGGCGGGCTTACGGCGGAGAAGATTCGCGAGTTGGTGGAGGACAAGACGACGCGGCTTGTGTGCCTTTCTATATCCGACCCGTACAGCATAAAAGAGCTTGCCATAGCCCTAACGCAAGAGATGCTTTCCCACAGGAAACGCAAGTTCCAGGTCAAACCGTACATCTTGATGGTTTTTGACGAGGCGCAAGAGTTCATCCCGGCCACAGGAGACTCAGGCGGCATAGACAAGAAGTGCAGCCGCCAGGTAGAAACGCTGCTTAGGCAAGGGCGAAAGTACGGGTTGGGCGTCTGCGTCTCTACACAGCGCATAGCGAATTTGAACACGAACGCGCTGCAGCAGCTTCACACGTACTTTGTGGGTACTTTGCCGAGACCGTATGACCGTTTGCTCATAAGTGACACGTTCATGATTGATAAGGGCATTCTGGAGAAGACGTTGGAGTTTGCGCCGGGCGAGTGGCTTCTAAGCAGCTACATTGCCACGGGAATAGAGAACGTGCCCATATTCATCAAGGCAGACAACGCAGAAAAAGAAATAGAAAAGTATCTTGAAAGGTCATGATTTGGCGTTTCTACGGTTGGTCTCTGCATTAGGTTTTTATGGAAAAGCAACTATAAGCCATGGGAATAACCCTGCACCTAAAGCAACTATGCGTTACTCGAGTTGCTCTGGTATGTTTGTTACTGGTTGGGTTTGTTCTAACATTGCTGTAGAAACTGCAACTGAAGAGTTTGAAGCAGGCATTAACAGTTTCTGTCTTTATAAAAGGTAGGGGGTAGTCTTTTTCACGCGCTAGAGTTCAGCCTGTTGGCTCTTACACGACAACATGCGCAGCGGCTTTTGCTAAACCTCTCATTGTAGTTCAGGTGTATTCTCTGAAGGTGTGGTTGCATTTTGTGCAGCGGAAGAACTGGGTTGAGGATTCGTCTCCTCCACGCGTCTGCACTTGCCAAACGTACGCGAGGTTGTTTCCGCATTTAGGGCATTCCACCTTGAGAGTTGGCATCGTGTTGATTTTCTGTTCCTCTTTCCCTATAACCGTCACTCGCTGCTTGATGTCGTGTTTGATGACTTTGCTCACTTTCTTGATTTTCCTGTTTGGCGCTGGCTTCTTGTACCCACACTTGGAACATACAAGCATTATCGTGGTTCCTTCATCGGTTTCAGTCTTTTTAAGCTCAAAAATGGAACCGCATTCTGGGCAAAATTCCATAACAAAACCCCGTTTCCTCTAAACATTGCCACATGAAATATCCAAATTAAATATAAGTCTTTCCAAAACCAACTGCAACTCTTTTCAAACCAACCGAAAACAAAGCGCCTGGTTTTTACGCACACATGACAAGATTAAATAGCGTTCACCATCTAAAACTAAAACCCAAACCAAAGCGCAAAAGAGGAAAAAAGAAAAATGAAGATCATCCTTGGACCTGCTTCAACAGCACTCGGCGAAAAAATCGCAGAGTTAACCGGTTATGAAAAAGTGCCTGTCGCGCAAAGAACATTTCCAGACGGCGAAAGCTACGTTCGCTTAGAAGGCAACGTGCAAAACGAGCACGTGGTAATCGTGCAAACCACCAGCACTGCACAGGACACAAGACTCATGCAACTCGCGTTCATGGCTGACGCCGCAAAACGCAACGGCGCACAAAAAGTCACCGCTACAGTGCCATACCTGGCTTACGCACGCCAAGACAAGATTTTCCTGCAAGGCGAAGGAATAAGCATCGAAACCATCGCAGCCATGCTGAAAGCAGCAGGAGTTGACGCACTAGTCACGGTGAACATTCACGCAGAAAACGCGCTGAAAAAGTTCCCGTTTCCAGCCAAAACCCTAAGCGCCATACCACTACTAGCCGAACACTTCGTACACAAAGGCTATGCGAAAGCATTTGCACTTTCACCAGACAAAGGCGCCATGTACACCGCAGAACAAGCGCAAGCCGTTTTAGGCGGTGAAGCTGGACACCTCGACAAACAACGCGACAGACGCACGGGACAAACAACCCAAACCGGAAAAGACTTAGACGTGAAAGGGAAAGTGGTCATAATATTCGACGACATCATTAGCACAGGCGGAACAATCGTCGGGGCAGCAAAAATCCTCCGAGAACAAGGCGCAGCAAGAATCTTCACGGCTTGCGTTCATCCGCTTCTCGTAGGTGACGCTGAAAAACGCATTCTGGCTGCTGGTGTAGACGAAATCGTGGGCACAGACAGTGTTCCCAGCAGCGTCAGCAAAGTCTCGCTCGCACCGTTAATCGCCAAGGCTTTGAAGGCGCAGAAAAGTGGCTAAACTCTTCTTCTTGCTGTCAGGCGAGAACGCGACTTTGCCTGCTGCCGAGTTAAAAGCCATACTCGAAGCTGAAGGATTCGCCTACACCATCACGGAGAAACTCGACCAGCTTGTAAGGCTTGAAGCAGACTCACGCAGCGTGAAAGCGGTTCACTGCAGGTCAGCCTACACCATGGCAAGCGCTCTCGAACTGTTCACCTGCCAAGGCCAAGAAACCGAAATCATAAAGACAGCACACGCCGCAAACTTCAAAAACGCCATAAATGAAGGCGAAAGCTTCGCAGTCCGCATAAAGCGCGTCAAAGAATACTCCGCAAAAAGCGATACCATGAACCTCGAAAGAAAACTCGGCAAACACATACTCCAAAACACCATAGCCACAAAAGTCAACCTGAAAACGCCAGACAAAACCTTCTTCGGCGTCCTAACCAGCAACAAACTCGTTTTCGGCATAAAACTCGCAGAAATCACACCTAAAACATTCTCCGAACGGCGACCACGAAAAAAGCCGTTTTTCCATCCGTCAGCTATGCCTTCGAAGCTTGCGCGGTGCATGGTGAACTTGGCACGAGTAAAGGCAGGTGAGTTGATGCTGGACCCTTTCTGCGGCACTGGAAGCGTAATGATCGAAGCCGCTTTCGTTGGCTGCCGAGTTTTAGGCTTGGATGTTCAACGGCGCATGACAGAAGGCACCCGAAGAAACCTCAAGCATTTTGGAGTAGAGTCTGAAGGCTTGGTGATTGCTGATTCCAGAAAGCTGCCTTTGACGCGAATCGACCATGTTGTCACTGATCCTCCTTATGGAAAGTCGGCGACAACCATGAAATCCACCACCAAGCAGATTGTTCAAGGCGTACTCAGTTCAGCACATCCACTGCTTAGCGCAGGGCAACTGATTTGTATAGCTTCACCCAAAACATTAAGCATCGCACGAATAGGTGTGGAATTGGGGTACAGACATGTGGAGTCCCATTTCGCCTACGTTCACAGGACTTTGACACGAGAAATAGCCGTGTTCGAAAAAACATAAGGGTGAAAATGATGAGTATGCGCGTGATCTTCTTGGGAACAGCCGGTAGCGTCCCAACTCCAGACAGGAGTTTGCCAGCAGTGCTTGTGAAACGCGGGAACGAGCAGTTAATGTTTGACTGCGGTGAAAGCGTTCAAAGGCAGATGATACGAGCCAAGGTGGGCTTCCACAAGAAAATGAAGATTTTCGTTTCACACATGCACGGCGACCACGTTCTGGGTTTGCCTGGATTAATGCAGACTATGGCTTTGATGGATCGGCAGAAGAAATTGGAGATTTACGGTCCAGAGGGCATTAACCAGTTTTTAGAATGCGTCCGAGAAACCCTGCAGTTCGGTTTGACGTTTCCAGTTGAAATTCACGAGGTTTACGATGCTGGCGTCGTATGTGAAGATAAAGAATACGTCGTTGAAGCCGCAAGATCAAATCATGTGGTGCCGAGTTTGGCGTATGCGTTTGTGGAAAAGCTTCGTCCGGGAAAATTCTATCCTGAAAAAGCCAGAGCTTTAGGTGTTCCTGAAGGCGAGCTATGGTCCAAGCTTCAGCACGGCGACGAAATCAAGCTGCCAAACGGGCAAGTTGTAAACCCTGAGGATGTGCTGGGTTCGCCGAGGCAGGGACGAAAAATCGTTTACACGGGCGATACGAGACCTTTCAAGGGTTTTGCAAAATTCGCGGCTAACGCGGACTTGGTGATTCACGACTCCACTTTTGACGATGTACTTGGCGAAAAGGCTGAGTTGGATGGGCATTCAACGCCTAGTCAAGCTGGGCAGCAGGCTAAGAAGGCGAAAGCGAAGAAGCTGGTTTTAACGCATATCAGCGCCAGATACGCTGATGCTGGGCTGCTTTTGGAGCAGGCGCGCAAAGTTTTCAAGAATGCGTTGGTGGCTGAGGATTTTTTGGAGTTGGAGTTGCCGCTTCCAGACAGTTAAGCCAGCAGCCGCCGCAGTTTTTGCAGGCTCTCTTCCACGTGTTCCACGCACTCGATCATTACGGTTTTGTCGTAGGCTATTCCGTGAAGGGTTTCTGCGAATTGTTGCCAGTTGATCTTGCCGTAGCCTATTCCGAGGTGCTGGTCGTTTTCTCCCATGTTGTCGCTGACGTGTATGTGCACAATTTTGTCTGGTAACTTTCTCAAGAACTGTTCTGTTTGCCCTTCCAGGTTTGCGTGTCCAACGTCTAAAACGATGCCTATGTCGTTTAAGCCAGTTTCCTTGTAGAACTTTTGGAAGTCTTCTGGGTGTTTCATGAGGAAACCGTATTTTTCAGGCAGGTTTTCCATGGCTATGTTTAATCCGTGTTCTTCTGCGGTTTCATGTAGCGCGCTTAGGCTTTTGCTGTTTTGTTTCCAGTCTTCTCCAGGATAGAACATGCTGATGCCTGTTCTGTTGCCCGGATGGAAAACCCAGAGCTTAGCGTTCAGGGCGTTAGCGTATGCCATGGACTCTTTCAACCGCTTAAGCGAAACGAATAGGACAGGTTTTGACGGCGAAGCTATGTTTATGTCCGCAAAAGGTGCATGCACCGTGTACTGGATGCTGTGAGATTTGGCGATCTGATTAAGCGCGGAAACTCTCTTCTTGTTGAGCATGTGAAGACCTTCATCAAGAACCTCAACGTAGCGAGTTTCAACTTTGTCTTTGTTTAGGCGTTTGATCATCTTCGCAAAGGGTTCGCTTAAACAGTAAAGCATGGAGAGACCAATCTTAAGTTTGAGCATACGCGCTTTTCCCCTTCTAGACTTCGAGAGTTTACCTTGTAAGTTCACACTTAATAACTCTAGTCTGCGACTGATGTGCTCACGGAAACTTATGCCCCCTCTTTAAATAGATTGAACTGGTAGTTGATTGAAATGGGGGGGGTTCACGACTAGCTGCTCGGAACAGACTATACCTGCTTATGAATGATAAGGCTGTTCTGAACCCCAGTTGTTGTTTCTATTGTTTTTCTAAATGCTTAGCTTGTAAGGGCTGAGATGGTAACGTCATATAGGCCACGTAAGAACTGATTTGCTTGAAGTTGGGAAAGGAAGAGTATGAAAACGTAAATAAAACCTCCAAGTTTTGTATAACCTCCAATTAAAGTCTGTTTTATCTTCTTTTCCAAGTTTATTGGAAATTTAAAGACTTTTCAGCTTTTGCAGGGCTAACGGGAGCATTGACTTGAAGTCTGATCTCCTTCGTTTTGCTCAGGTGCTGTTGTTTAGTATAGCAAGCTAATACTAACTTTTTTTTTTGACTAAAATAGCTGTCACAAACTTTCGTTTATTTCTTTAATATTCATGAGCCTTCCAAATCGAAGCGGGTTAATGCGTTTTGGAAGAAACTTGCTGCTTTCGGCTGTGTTTCAGTGATTTCCACTTCATTTTGAGGTAATCTTTGATCATCGCAACGAAGTAAAGAGCTGCAGACCACAAGACAGGGCGGTCTGTATCGCGTCCTATTCTGCAGAAGGCTTCTTTCTCATCGACCAGAAGCACAACTGTTGGAGGCAGAGTGGGGGTCCATTTGATCTCAAAGTAATCCGTATTCTCTAACACCGGGTCAAGATTGAGTTCTGATTTCTCTTTTGGTCTTCTAGCTATCATAAACTTGAATTTCACTCCTCTCTTCACGGCTTTTTTCCAGATGCCCTCGTCCATAGACTTCACTTTCATGAAAAGTTGAAACGTGATCAACCCAATCACGCTTTTTTTAGCTTTATCTACCGCCTTTCCTAATTTGTCTATGTGGCCTGTCGGATTGGTTTCGCTCTTTGAAAGCAGGATGAATTGAGAAATTCCGTCAGGAGATGGCGTTCCCACGCCGTTATCTTTGAAGTTTATGAGTAATTGTTTTGCTTTTTTCCGCAATTGGCGGTTGTGTTCGTTTCTTCTTTGGAGCAAAATTGAGATGGTTTCCTCTGGCGGTAACGGGCTGAACTTTGCTGGTTTGGCTATCACTTTTTCGATCAGGCCTTTTTCTTCTAGGTCGGATAGTATTCAGTAGACATCCTGTCTCGCAACGTTTGACTCCTTATGGATGTTGTTTGCAGCGGCAGTTTTCAGGGAGAGAAGTGCCATGTACACCTTTGCTTCGGTGTGGGTCAGCCCTAACTCAGCCAGAGTTTCAACGTATTCTTCGGGAATTACCATTTTATTTTATCTCGGAAGGGACTTCATTTGAGATTTGCTCGGTCGCCTATTTTTGTCACTCTAGAGCGAAATACTACACCAATTTAAAAGTTTATTGTACAGACTCACAAAAAAAATTAGGAGAACAAAGAAAAATGTCTAAAAATAAAACTGCTATAGCGATTGCGTTGTTTCTGATGTTGACTATGGCTGTTTCGCTTGTTGCTTTGCCA
>CAZWPI010000051.1:0-10178 GCA_964636055.1 uncultured Candidatus Bathyarchaeia archaeon | reverse complement strand
TCATGACGGAGTTGACGGTTCGAAGCCGTTCGCAGACGCTTGAACAGCCAACACGGGACCTGGAAGCGTTCAGAAGGGTTGTTCGAGAGCTCTTCGAAAAGTTCCTCGGCGAATCAAAGCTTGAAGTGCGCAGGGTCGGAGTTAGAGTTTCACAGCTTATGAAAGAAGAGAAGAAACAGAAGCAGCTGACGAGTTTCTTCTCAGACCAGTGATGCCTCTCTCGTTATGTGGCGCCGCCGAATTTAGCAAGCTGCAGTCGCGGTTGGACTTGGAAAACGTCCGCTCAACATAGCAAACATCCACTAAATCCTTTCATTTTTGTCATCAACCGCGAAATTGTTGTCTGCTACGTTGCTGCTTCTCTAACTTCCTTCACCGCGGCTGCCAAATTAGCCAGCTTTCGTTTCGCCGATTCCAAAGAGATAATTTTCGACCCGCCAGCAGACGCAAACCCGCAACCTGGAGCTGCAACCGCTCGGTCAGGACCCACCACATCCACCAGCGCCAGATACCTTTCTTTGAGAGCTTGAACTGGCTCCACATTCCGCGTTTTAACGCTCACTATTCCCGCGCAGAGCCTCATCGATTCGGGCGGGGGCATTTCCTTGAAGGCGCTGAGTTCTTTGTAGTCTCGTAAGCCATCGAAGATTTCCAATGGACCGAGGGTGCCAACTTTTAAGTCGTAGAGGTGTGGCAGCAAGCCTCTGAAGCTGCCAGTCGTGTTCGCTTGTGTGTTCTCGTAGTTTCCCCAACACGCATGAAGTTCGGTTTTGTCTCTTGGAACTTTCGAGAGCACCGCGTTGTTTAGGTCTATTGCCCATCTTTGCTGAGTTGGCACCCAAAGGGTGAGGTCTGGCGAGTCAAACTGAACCGAATCCGCTCCTGCACGCAAAGCAGCTTCCGCCTCGTTCACTATAATCGAATTTACAACGTCCAGATAGCGGTTTAGGCTTGGATATTGATTCCTTACTTGATTGAAGCCTTTCTCAATCAGCGGTTTCAAGGCAGGCGGCGCCGGCATGTTTGGATCAGGATAAAACAGAGCCATAAAGGATGGGCTTGGCAAAGTGACCTTAACTCTTCGTGTTACGTTCATGTCTTTCAAAATTTTCTTGACCATTTGAACCTCCATGGCGGACATGGGCTTCTCAAAGTCATACTCGATTTTTCCAGTGACCATCGGCTCCATGTAAGTATCGCCTGCTGAGAACTCGAGCGGAATCATGTTCTGCGTGAAACCCGACAGGCTTGTTACGTCTCCGAAGAATATCAGGCGGTTGTATTCTCCATCGTTAACCTCGCCTATTCCCGTTTCCACCTGCATTTTTATAACCGAGAAAACAGCGATGTGAAGCACTTCTTCGAATTCTTCTCTACTGAGTTTTCCTTTCCTGTGCTCCGAAAAAGCGGCTAAGAGGTATTCGGGTCTGGGTAAACTGCCAACATGAGTTGTGAAAAAATCGTTCATAATTAAAATTGCGTTTATCAGTCTATTTAACGTTTTGAAACTCGATTAGTCAAGAGACTGTTGTAAGTTAACGTAGTCTTCCTTGCTTGGGTTGCGCAAAATTCTCCTCGAAGACATCAATCTCTTCACGACTTGTTTATGGGTGCGACAGTTCCCTCACAATGTTTATTAAGTCTTAATACTTGTATAACTGCGGATAAAAGAGAAGGATGAAAATGAGCCGCACCCAAAAAGAAAAACTGGAAACATACACAGATGCTTCGCTCCAGTTAATGCCCGAAAACTCGGCAGAAGAAAGCGCTGTCACCGCGGCAGACGGCTGCAACTTGAAAATTTCTTCGGAAAAAAGAAAAAAAGAAGCGGACAAACCCCTCTATCTTAGACGCGTGTAGCGAAACCGCAATTCCTAAACGGCGACTTCAGCTTGAAATCATTTTTATACTAGATCCTCCTCTCCCCATTTAATTTCAGAATGCAAGAGGTTGAATTATGCAGTTTACTGAAGCCAAGTTGGGAAGGGTTTTCGTGCTAAGATTGCATGACGGCGACCGCCTTCCCGACGTTCTCGAATCTTTCGCAGCTGAAACGAAAGTTTCCACGGCGCTTTGTTTCTTTTTAGGCGGCGCAAAAGAAAAAAGCCGAGTTGTCGTCGGCCCCAAAGACGGTAAAGCACTTCCTCCAGAGCCTATGGTTACGCTACTCGAGGGCGTGCATGAAGCCTGCGGTGTGGGAACAATTTTTGCAGATGAAAAGGGAAAACCGAAACTCCACATGCACTCAAGCTTTGGAAGAAAGCAAAACACTGTTACTGGGTGCGTGCGCATGGGCGTTGAAGTGTGGCAAATAGGCGAAGTCGTAGTCTTAGAGCTCACAGGAGCGCAGGCGCGAAGGGTTATCGACAAGAAAACAAATTTTGAGTTTCTAGAAGTCCAGAGCTAGCCTAAGAAAGTCAGGATGATTATTCTGCGCGGGCTGGTGCCGAAAGCGGGAATCAACCCCTCCTTAATAAGCGCTTCTACGCTAGCGTTGCCTGACAGGTAGGCGAACTTGCCGGAACCGTAGAACATCTGGTAGACGCCCATCATGGTTAGCGTCGTGTTGAAGTAGGGCACGTCGCCTCCGTACTCGTAGGTGAACACGTACTTCACGTTGTGCTCCTCACATAAAGCGACAAACTCGTTTATGTCAAAGTTTGGCGTGTAAGTGTCAACGGGCATCTCTGGATACTGCCAGACCTGGTTGTGTTTGGTGCCGTCGGCGTACAGGTAAAACTTCACCATGTCTTGGCTGAAAAGGTTGAAGGGACACACAACCACTATCGACTCGTTTTGGCTTAGGCGGCTGGCCGCGTAGTTGGTTGCTGCTTCGATGGGAATCTGAATCTGGTCTTTGGCAACCCACTGGTAAGCGTCGCTGGCGCTGTAGAACACCGCAACGGCTATAAAGACTGTGAGAAGTGCAGCGGCGATTTTGGCGGCGCGTTTCTTGTTTAGATTTACCTGTTTTGCTCTCCAGATTTTCTGGGTTCTAGCGTAGATGACCGTGATGAGGCTTGCGGCAGAAATCGCCAAGACTGGGAACAGGGGTATTACGTATCGCCAGTGCTTGTTCGCGATTAACGTGAAGAAAACGAAGACTGTGAAGAACCATATGAGGAGGAACTTGTCTTCGGTTTTTCTTCTCCATGCAAATAAGCCCAAGCCGACCAAGCCCGTGACGTATAGGAAGAGGGAGATGGGGTGGACGTTGCTGTAAGGCCAAGTCATCTCTATGAAGTAGAATATTGGGAGTGGGAATCGGGTGCTGTACAGTGATTTCTCTGGGTTGCCTATACTGAGCGCGTATATCCACTGATTCAGCATGCCCGAAGCGTAGATTTGGTAGGAGATGAAGACCCACGGAATTATCACCAACGCGACAGCCACTATCAGAAGGGGCATTTTAGTGAGTTTTTCTTTGAGGTACTTTCGGCTTAGAATCAGTATGGCTACTATCATGATTATGGCGGCGACGAGCATTTGGTATTTGACAAGGAAGCCTACGCCTAGGGTTACGCCGCTTAGGATTAAGTCTCGGTTCCGATGCGTGCGCATCCAGTTGAAGAAAAAGAACATGGTGACTGTGAAGAAGAACATGAGCATGGTTTCTATCATGGCTACTCGTGAAAGCCAGACGACGCCAGGCATCAGCGCGAGCAGGATGCTTGCGATCAGCGCGGTTTTTTGCCCGAACATCTTGTTGGCTGTTTCGAACACTATCCAGACCGAGAGAAGCGCGAATACCACTGAAACTAAGCGACCAGTGAACACGCTTACGCCTCCGATGCTGAAGAAGGCTGTGGTTATTATGTCGAACATGGGCGGGTAGAACGCGTTGAAGGTGAAGTAGTCTTGGAAGTTACCGCGTAGGAGCAGCAAGCCGCCGTTCAGGTGCGTGATCTCGTCCCACTGGATCGCCATGTACGATAGGTTCAGCAACAGGAAAAACGCGTAGACCACTAAGAAAGCCAGAAGGGCTATTCGCCACTTGTTAAGTCCGTTTTTTAGCCATGCTGAAAGCGCGTTGACGCTTGGTTTGCTCATTTTGGTCGCTCGGTGGGTTGTGCGGGTTGTTTTGAGTTCAGTGTATATTAAAAACCATATAAAGTAATCTAAAAAACGGTTGGGAACCTTGGAGCGTGGAGAATGAGGTGTTTGGGGTTTGGTTTAGCCGAAGTTGTAGTGTTTTCTGATTTTCTGTTTGATTTCCCATGTGCATTTGAGGCCTTTGGGGAACACCACGTAGTCGCCTTTGCCGAACTCAACGTTTCCTTCTGGGGTTTGGATGACGGCTTTGCCTTCTAGGATTAGGCATGTTTCTTGCACATCGTATTCCCATGGGAACTCGGATTCTTCTTTTTCCCAGATTGGCCAGGATTCGGCTTCTTGCTTTTCTTTTTGGGTGGGTTTCTTGACTTTCGGCTTCATTCTTTATCCTCTGCATATTCTTCTTTTAACACAGATAAAAACGTTGGCAGCCCTTTGCTCTTAGCTAAGGTTTTCACTGAAAGACCTGTCACTCACAGGCTTATTCTGATATTCTTCTCTTCTTGCGTAGCTAAGGGCGTTTTTGGCTTCAATCCAGAGTCGTATCCGTTTGAACAAGCCGTGAAGGAAACCGGCAAGTTTGCGCCTGCTTGCCCATACCAGTCCAGATAGCACGAAGGCGAACCCCAAATATTGGGCACTCATTAGGGGACTATTCTGGTCAAGTGGCATGGAGTTGATGAAGGAATAACCGATTTCTTGGTTTCTCTCCACTTTGAATAGCCAATGGTCCTCTGTGGAATGTTGGTTCAGGAAGTTCATGTTAAGAAGCATTGACGCCGCCAGCAAAACTAGACCGATCGTAGCAATAGAAAAAAGTAGTTTGCTTAGTTTTTCCTTTGATTTCGCTGAATTAAACAGCAGAAGGCATTTGCTCACTAGTGATGCGGCTAGCAGGCTGATGAAGGGCAGGAACTGGTAATCGTATTTGATGGGGTTGATGTAAGGCGATTTAAGGTTCAGGCCGACTGCTAAGAAGGTGTTTATGCTTCCGACGGCGAGAATAGTTGCTAGGCACATTAAATCGAAGGGCAGTAGCTTTGCGAAAAGTCTTCTGTGCGCAAAACTGACAATTAGGGATAAGGCTGTTGCAATCAAGAACAGGGCGCCCACTCCCTCCAGGAGATAGTTGATTATGAAGAAGAATGAAGGAACTGTTCCGGCGGGGTTGAAGTTGTTGAAGTCTTCTATAACGATGATGGAGATTAACCCGCGGTATGTGAGTATTTGGTACCATACGACTAGGAAGAGCAGTGTGGGTAAAAAATACGCCACCACGGCTGTTACGCGTCTCAATTTGCTCTGTCGATGGTAGAAGTAGAAAAATGCCAGGGGAATCAGTGTGAAGACGGCGAAAAACTTTGTTAAAAGCGCGGTTGCGAAAAGGGTTCCTGAGAGCATGAAAAGTATGAACGAGTCTTTGCGGATGGCGTAGATTCCTATCAGCAGGGAAAGCAGGCTGAAGAACAGGCACTGCGCGTCGATTAGGAAGCTTCTTGAAAGGGCAAACTGCCACGGGGTCAGAGCGAAGAGTGCGGCTGCCAACGTCGCCGTTGGTTTGCCGTATAAGGTTTTTCCGAGTTGGTACACCAAGACGGTGCATCCGAGCCCGATTAGCGTTATTAGGGCTACTCCGGTGTTGTATGATAAGCCGAAGACTTTGAGGAACAGGGCTTCGGTGTAGAAGCCTAATGGTGGCTGGTTAATCATGTTTTTGTACGTGATGTAAGGTAGTCCCCATTTGATTACTCCTGATGCGGCGTCAAATTCAAGCTGCGTGTCTATGTTGTGAAGTGGGCCTATTGAAGCTGAAGCCAGCACTGCGCCTATCAGGATGGCGAGTAGCGGATAATTTTCGCTCAGGAGTGCCGCAAAGCTGCGCTTGTCAGACTTGAGCACTTGTTTTATCCGCAAGTTCAATTTCACAATTTGTCATCGTGCATCTGCGTCTTTAACTTTTTCTCTTACGCGGTTTTTTCACTTCGGTGACGCAAACGCTAAGCAGGGAATGGCTTTTTGAGAGTCGTCCTGAATAGGGTCTGATGTAGCCCGGGAGAGATTCGAACTCTCGTCAATGGCTCCAAAGGCCACTATGCTTGGCCACTACACCACCGGGCTTGTTTGCGCTGCGCCGTGAAGTTTTAGGACTGGTTTTTTCCTAATAAGTATTCTTGCATGCCGCGAAACGCGTTGGGAGAAAAGCGCTACGCGGGTTTGAAGCAGTATCGTGGCCACCGTGGCCATGGCTGCGCTGCGGTGCATGTGGTGAAGTCTATGGTTAGGTCCATGCCTATTTGGAGCTGTTCCTGCGTGGCGGTGATCATGCCGGGTAGTTTTAAGCCGTTTTCGAGTTGTATTATGCCCACGGCGTAGGGCGCTAAGCGCTGGAACTGCTGCGGGGCGACGTGGATGACGGTGTAGGTGAGGAGTTTGCCTTTGCCGGCTATTTCCAGCCAGGTGAATTCTTGGTGGAAGCAGTTGTCGCAGAGGGGTCTGGGTGGCAGGTGGATTTTTCCGCAGTGGGTGCATTTGCCTGCCATGAGTTTGCCTTGGGCGAGGAACTTGTAGAACTGTTCTATGGTGAAGGGCTCCGCGGTCATTGCTGGCTGCTCCTGTAGATGTGGACTGTGGCTGTGGCGCCTGAGCCGCCGACGTTGTGCGTCAAGCCTGTTTTGGCGTTTTTGACTTGGCGCCGTTCTGCCTGCCCTGTTAGCTGCAAGTAAATCTCATACGCTTGGGCGGTGCCCGTTGCGCCTACAGGATGCCCTTTGGCTTTTAAGCCGCCGCTGGTGTTGACGGGCAGTCGTCCGTTGAGGCGGGTTTCGCCGCTTTCCGCCAGTTTTCCGCCTTTGCCTGTGGGGCAGAAGTTTAGGTCTTCGTAGGCGATTATTTCTGCTATGGTGAAGCAGTCGTGAAGTTCCGCCACGTCTATGTCGTCTGGCTTGGCGGCTGCCATCTGGTAGGCGGTTCGCGCCGCGAGTTTTGCTGCTTGCAGGGAGGTGAGGCTTTTGCGTTCGTATAAGCCGATGGTGTCGCTGGCTTGTCCGGTGCCGATGATGTGGACTGGCTGGTCCGTGAATCGGCGTGCGAGTTCGGGTTTGGTGATTATGGCGCAGCTTGCGCCGTCCGTTATCAGCGAGCAGTCATACAGTTTAAGCGGCGTGGCGACTGGGCGCGAAGCGAGGGCGGTTTCCACGGTTATCTCCTTCTGCATGTGGGCTTTCGGGTTGAGGGTTCCGTGGTAATGGTTTTTCACCGCCACCTCCGCCATCTGCGCTTCGGTGGTGCCGTACCTGTGCATGTGTGCCGTCGCCATCAGCGCGTACAAGCCGGGGAAGGTGATGCCGTGCCACTGCTCGAAGGGGTAGTCGGACGCCATGGCGAGGTACTCGGTGACTTCCGCGGTGGTTCGGTGCGTCATTTTTTCGACGCCGCCGACGAGGACGGTGTCGGCTAATCCTGAGAGCACGGCGTAGATGCCTGACCGCAGTGCTGCGCCTGAGCTTGCGCATGCCGCCTCGGTTCGTGTGGCAGGTATGTTGAGGAGTCCTGCCCAGTCCGCGGCTGCCGCGCCCGTGTGACCCTGATGCTCATATGCTTCGCCCATGTGACCCACAAACATGGCTTTGATGTCGCGTTTAGGCTCCAGCTTGGGGCAGCGGTCAAACGCCTCCTTAACGGCTTCAGCGAAAAGCTCCCTAGCGTACAAGCCTTCGTTTTTCCCGAATTTTGAAAGACCCGCGCTGACTATGGAAACAAGCGGCTTACCATCCAAACCTGCATTACCTTCTGTGTGTGCTCAGTATTATGTGTAGATTCACGTTTAAAAACTATGCAAGTTACCCGCCCTTTTCTGTCAGGCTACAATACGAAAATGCATTTCGTTTACTTGGGTAAAATTGAAAGCCCCCTTTAAGAAAACTAAATGGAAAATCTTATGAAATTGTCTGAAGATAGATACATGTGCGTTAAGAATGGGTAAGCAAAAGAAACGAAAACAGCACTACATACCTAGATTTTATTTAAAAAATTTCGCTATTCTAAAGAATGACGAATATTATACTAACTGCTTTGAGAAATCTAGTTTCAAACAATTCAAGGTCAATATTAAGGAAGTTGGTTGCGAGAATTACTTTTATGAAATTGCCAAAAATGTACCACAAGAAATGGAAGATACTTTATCTGAATATGAAAACCGATTTACTCAGGTCTATAACAAGCTAGTTTCTAGTGCATCGGTAAGATGTCTTAAGTGGAAAGAAAAAGAAGTATTTGCTCAATTCATTATAATACAGGAATTAAGAACTCGAGAAATGAGAGAACATCTTAGAGATATGGTTAAGTGTGTTAGTAGTAGTTTATCAAATAAGCCTTTATCTGAAAAGCTAGAAAAGGAACTAAAGGAACTCACCACTGAAAAAGGAATACGTCGTCTACATTTAGGCACCGTTAAGGAAACTCTTTTGAAAGATAACGCTCTCGTTGACATGCTTCTTGGTTTAAAATGGATTATCTACGAAAATAACACCAAAATTCCTTTTTGGACTTCAGACCAGCCAGTCAATAGATATAACCCGATTGATTTTAGTCCTTATGGAAATCTTGGGTTGTTGTGTAGAGGAATCCAAATTTTCTTTCCGTTAACACCAAGACTGGGCATAGCTTTTTGTGACCCTATTGAATATTTCTTTTATCCTGAAAAGATGGTCTGTATCCAAGATAACGTGCTTTTTGATAATACCCTTCAGTTAATGTCAAATACACGCCATATTTTTTCGATAAACTCAGATTTTTCGATTGCAAAGAAATGGTTGAAGGAAAATCCAAAAAGTGCGGTATTGGATAGAAAAAGAGTTTCTACGAATGTAAGAATTAATCCAAATTCTAATTTGGAGAGTTATTTTTATGACCCTGTCTTTCGTTACTACAATTATAAGAAATATTCACCTCAACGAAAACTGAAAAAAAGACTACCCCCTGAAGAAAAAACAAAAAATACCCACACATAAGCGTTTATGACTTACGCTATGCAGATTTAAGACTTATTAATCCTTGATTTTCCGATTTAGTTTATCCAAACAGAGTAGGTAAGGAGTGCATCAGCCGTGCTTGAACTTGTTTCGAGATACAAAGTGTACACACCCTTGCCAAAGGCTGCCACTGCTTGTGACAGTGAAAAGCTGATTTGAAAATTATTTCCGCTCTGGGTCCACCTATCAGCGGTTATTGTGATTCCTTCTGTTGCTTGCCAATTCGGAGGCAAAACTGACCCAACATAGGTTCCAGCGTCATACCCATCTTGATATTGCGCCTGTTCTAATTGGCTTGGGGTCAAAGGGATTGGGTTGTCATAGAAAATCGCAATTTGCTTAATGTTAGATTGCTCTCCCTGTTCTGTTCCCTGCAGAGTGACTTGGTTGTTGTCAACGGATAGCACATTCCATGAGATATAGTCATTCTCAAAATCTTGCACTAAATACACATTTTGATTGTCATACGCAATTCCGATACTTACCCTATTGTGCAGTGGGTTCAGAATATTGTCTCTGTGCCCCCAATTCGAGGAAGCATCATCGTACATCATGTCATGCTCAAGCTTCTCGATAGCCTTAACTGGGTCAAGTCCTCCGCTGTTATACGACCAAGCAATATTCTCGGAGACCGCGCCTTTTCCATTCGCCAAAGTGTATCGCATGTAGGGTTTGTAACCGTTTGTGTCCCAGTGACTAAGAAAATGATTTGTAAGCATGTCATCCGCGTGACGTTGCCCAGAATCAATACTGCTCAGGGTTACGTTCTGCAATCCATTAGATTGCCTGTCAGAGTTGATTAATGACAAGGCGTAATCCACTAATTCTTCGTGTTTGTCAATTTCTGATGGCGTCGTACTCGGTACTGGAGATATAGTGGAAGGAGAAGGTGAGACCGACGGACTTTGAGTTAATTGAATGAGAGTGGGGTATGCAGACCATATAATGGCGCCAGCTATTACGGCAATTGTAGTTAATGCAACTAACTTCTTTAGAGAGAATTGTTTACGCTTCACTGCTGGCGTTTCTGACGGCTGTCTGTTATCATATGCGGTTAGATATGGTGGAGGAGTCTTGGGACGATTAGTGCAGTTA
>CAZWPI010000050.1:0-10433 GCA_964636055.1 uncultured Candidatus Bathyarchaeia archaeon | reverse complement strand
CACTTCATAATTTATAAGGGTTTACTTATACAACAAGGTATAGAAAGTATATTGCCACTCACGGAGGATAAAGCGCTTTGGAAAAGTTTGACGCCGTAGTTGTTGGCGCTGGAACAGCAGGCTGCTTAGCGGCGAAAACCCTCGCTGAAGCAGGCTTAAAAGTTTGCTTGGTTGAAAAGAAGAAGAAAGAAGAAGTCGGCGAAAAGATTTGCGGCGACGCGCTCGGTGAACATCACTTGAAGACGCTGGGTTTGGAGAAGCCGCAGGGCGGAGAGCTTGAGAAACGGATTGAGGGCATCAGGATTTTCTCGCCGGACGGGAACACCGTTTTCACTATAGCTCACGAGGATTTCGTTGGTCACATGCTGAATAGACAGCTGTTTGGTCAGTGGCTGCTGGGTAAAGCGCTCGACAGCGGCGCTTCGCTCATGGATTCCACGTGGTTTCTGGAGCTTCTGCTTGAGAAAGGTTTTGTAGCGGGAATTTCAACTAAAAACAGGAAGGGCGAGACCATGCAGCTCAGAAGCAAGGTTGTGGTGGACGCCAGCGGCTTCAACGGTGTGGTTCGGCACAGGCTTCCCGCAGAAATGGGCATCGACCGCGAAATCGCGAATGAAGACGTGGAAGCCTGTTACCGCGAAATACGGCAGCTTAAACAGGAAAGCGAAAACACCAAGTACTGCGATATTTACCTGAACCAGAAAGTGACGCCTGGAGGCTACACATGGGTCTTCCCGAAAAGCGGAACCAACGTCAACGTCGGCTTAGGCATCTGCATGCGCGGCGATTTTCCCAACCCAAAAAAACAGTTCTACAATCACATTTTAACTAAACCCGTTTTCGAGGGGTCAGTTCTTTTGAATGGCGGCGCATGGTTTGATCCAACTCGCAGACCATTGGACAATATGGTTGGGAACGGCGTGATAATCACAGGCGACGCCGCAAGCTTAGTGAACCCGATACACGGCGGTGGCATCGGACCATCCATGCTGAGCGGCTTTTACGCTGGAAAAACAATCACGGCGGCACTGGAAAAAGGCGAACCCTCGCAGGAAATGCTTTGGCCCTACAACAAGATGTACATGAAATCCTACGGGAAAAAACAGGCAAGCCTAGACATTTTCCGCATGCTACTGATAAAAAGCAACGACGCGGACTTGAACTATGGCATGGGCTGCAAACTGCTCACAGAGGACGACGTACTGAAGGCAGGTTTAGGAGATGATTTCCACTTAAACATCGGCGAAACCGCACGACGGGTCTTCAGAGGCATAAAGCGCATGCGTTTCCTTAACAAGCTCAGGCTCACAGTCAAGATGATGCGGGAAGTCCAAGCGCATTATGACACGTATCCTGAAACGCCGGAAAACTTTGAGCAATGGCGCCTGAAAACGATTAACTTAATTGAACAGGGAAGAAAAACGCTCGTCGAGTAAACATAAGCCTTAAGCTGTCTCTATATATGAAAAGACAGTTTAAATGGCCATTTCCGGTGACCCTTTAAGGAATTATCTTGCGGTTCAAGGCAGCATAGATATTATTTGTTAACTCATACTCTACAGGCATAGGTAAACATAAACAGATGAGAACAAAAGTTAAGTGTGAATTTAACATAGTATTATTTGGTTCTTATGAAATGACCCGCCAGTACCTTGACATTAACACCAATAAACTAATTGGCAATCAAAAATTCGGTGGCAGATTTGGAATAGAGTTAACACCAAACAGCATTGCTCTCTAAAGTAAATAGGCGATTTCTCTATTTCACCGTGTAGCTAACTTACCCTTGTTAAGTGGTGTCCAGAAAACTGGACTAATTGTTCATTGCGATTCTCAGCAGGTCTACAAAAGAGGAATTAAATAGGCTATTGGATATTGACATGGATAAGAAAACTAAAAGAAGCGAAAAAAATGGAAGACGAAAAACAAATAGAAACTGACAGGCAACATGCAGAAGTATTCGATGCATTGGGGCATCCAACACGCATACTTATCTTAAAGGTTCTAAGCGAAGGTGCCGTTGGGTTTGCTGATTTAAAGAAGAAGACAGCTATTGAAAGTAGTGGGCATCTACAACATCACTTAACCAAACTTAACGGATTGATAAAAACGGATGAATATGGCAAGTACTGCCTTTCCGACCAAGGAAAAGACGCCTTGCTTACTGTACAAACAGTTGAAAACGCATCGCCTAAATCAAACACAAAGGAAAAAACGCGCAATATACATAAGCACTACTTCAGCAAAATAGGCTTGAAACCAATTGCCTTTCTGCTTATGGCTCTACTGATTACAAGTTCAGCCATTGCATTATATGAGTATAATCAAACAGCAAGTCTTCATAACGAAAATACCTTCCTAAAGGGGAGCAATCCAGAAGCCGCCGCATTCTATAATCAATTTGGGGCAGTACCTATAATTACAAACACCAACCCTTCGTTCGCACCGCCCATCTCAATGTACCAAGCAATCTCATTAGGCTTAGAAACCTGCGGGTTGAACAAAACATCGTTACAGGGCAAGAGTGTCTTTATTGAACTTAAGCAAGGAGAATTTTCTAGTAACAACACAATCATTGGAACATGGTGGATAAGTAGCCCACCTACAAACTATTCAGACGTTTACAGCAATGGCATAACTTACAGGTACCTCTGGGTAATAGGTGTCGGAAATGGACCAATACTAGCATTTGATTATTTCGGTTACATATTGGTTGATGCTTCAACAGGGCAGGTAGTACCCACTCCAGCATTTGCTCCTCCAGCATCTTCTTAATTTCTCTTATTTTCCGATAATCCAGCAGAGGAGCATTCACATTCTTTTCTGGTCTGAAATTCTATTATTGTCAACATCCACAGCTACCAGTGATGTAAATTGGATGCTCAGCCTACAGGGGTGTAGGTGCTTATTTTGCAGGCAGCCATCGGCTGTTGTCTGAGCGCTTTGCGTTAGTAAAAGAAGAAGGCTGTAATTGGATTGTTAGAGCATATGATTCTGGAAAAACCAGAACATCTGTGGGTCGTTGTTTTCCCAGCATTTATAATTGTAACGTTGATAGCTGGAATAATTTGCAGACGAAAAGAGTAATCGTTACGCATCAGGAACTGTTTGTTCACTTTCGCTTTCTAAACAACTTCACGTTGTCTAACTTGCGTGTGTGTTTTTTTATTTTTTTTAGAGAGAGGGTTAGTAGGAGAGAGGTAGGGCGTGAGAGTTGGCGTGTGTTGGAGAGGGTTTGGGTTTATAGCCAATCAATGCACAAAACGATAGAGAGGGTCTATCCACGCCAGCGCTTCTCGCAGAATTGTATGCAGCCTGCTTTATATAAGGGGGCTATAGACTGTTCCGAGCACTAGAGCACATTGACTAACCGCCAAATGCTACTTCAGCAATCTTTCCATACGGTGAAGGAAAGTCAAAGTTTTTTCAGTATTGACAAGGCTGCAACGACGAGAAATACTACCCCAGCCCAGAACAGGCTATGTGTGAAAAGCCAGACCACAATCGCAAGAAGCACCGCAGGAATAAGCATCAGAAGCAAGCGGATGAGCAATATGATTATTATGCCAATAATGACGAGGACAACAAGGGCAATGATGTCAATCTGGGGAATTGAATCAAAAATGCCCATAACTGCAAAGATTACCGCCATAAGCTCGTCCACAATAAAGCCTCCTCAAAAATAAATAGTACAGCTAGACGGTAATATGCTTTTCCAGAAAAACGCCGCGTGCAACGCTTCAGGCGTTTGCCTTCGCTTTTATTTTTGGAAGAATATCCTTTTGCATCTGAGCAACACCGAACGTTGTAGCCCTGAATTTTTCGTCAACCGTCTTCGCCACCAAATCGCTTTTTATGAGTTCACCTAAACGCGTGCTCGTTATTTTGCCGCTTTTTCCAAGCTTTGCCTGCAACTCCTCTTTTGACAGCGCATCGCACTCTATCATGCCCAGCTTATGCCCCAAATAACTTGCCAAAAGCCACAGCAACAAAGTCTCGTTATCCGTCAACTTACTTTTAGGCACCAGCAGGTTTGCACCCTCCTGCGAAAAGGCGACCAATCCTTCACAGTCTTCAGCAAGTTTCTTCAGGTCAACACTGAGCAGAAGCTTATTTGCGATTTCAAAAGAAGGGAGAAACTCGCTGAAAAACTTGTTCAGCAAAAGCCACGTATCTTCAGGGGTTCCAGAACACGTTTTTTCTACATCCTTATACTTGATGTGGACCTCGACTTTCACCGGTTTTTCTGTCAACTCATTTTGCCTCTGAGTTTTGATATAACCTCTTCTTCAACCCATTTTTCGCCTTGAATCGTCAGCTTAAAATCTGGTTTGTTCGGATCAGGCTTGAACACTTGTCCACGTTTTGTCATCTCATTCAATCGGGCAGGAACCATGCTTTTTATTCCGCTGGACTCCAAAAGCTTGGAAATCTGCGAAGCCGTATTAGTCTTGTCTTCTGACGCATAAAGGACCAAGCCCACTGCCTCGTAATGAGTAAGTTTCTCACGCGTCACTATCACTGGACCTTCAGTTGTTAGCTCGACGATACCTTTCAACTGCGCTCCTGAAGGCATCAGCCTGTTAGAAACGAAATCGGAAAGCTTCTCGACAAAGTTCTCGGGCATCGTTTCCAGCATGCTCAGGATTTCTTTGGGAGACTCTCCTTCAATAACGACTTCACCGAAAGGAGTCTTTATGCGCGCTTCGATTCGTTTCACAACGCTTCTCCTCCAGAAGTTGAGGTTGTCTCTTCAGCTAGTATGTAAACAAAACCCGTGTTGGTGTTCCAGCGCCGCACCATTCCCTTGTTGGCAAGCGTGTTGAGCGTTCCCGATAAAGTGCGCTTAGTATACTTGATATTGTTTGCTTTCATGGCGTCCTTTAGTTCCTCCATGGTTCTCGGCCGCCATTTCCCCCAGTCGCTTTCTAAAAGTCCGAGAACTGCAGCTTCACAATTTGCTGCTGACGTTATTTTTGGGTATGTCTGTGCAGGAGTTTTAGGCACTGCTTTGGCTTTGGCTGATGGTTCCGTCTTCACGGTTAGCGTTGCGATGGTTTTGGGTTTTACGTTTTCGAAAGCCTTGTGAACGTTGGTCACCAGATTGGGAAGATTTTCAAGGGTTTTTGTTACCTCGTTGTGAGTTCCTTTTATTTCGACTTCGTATTCGCCGATTTTGATGCGGAAGGCAAAGCTCTCAGGTTTTTTTTCAGTTTTTTTCTTTTTGACCGTTTCCTTTGGCAATGTTTTCCCCCGTTATACACGTGTTTTATGCTTTTTAGGATTTGCGTCTTTTAGAATATTTCTGAATTGGAATAAACTATTATATAGTAAGATACGCTATTCAGTTGCATCCGCGAACACAGCAGATTAGGAGCATTCCACTTGAGAAAAAAAGGAATAGCCATCTGGCTCTTCACCTCGCTAACCTTCATATCTCTTCTTCACCTAATCGACGCAGCAGCAGCTTTACTTTTCAACAGCCCAACCCACCTTCTCCAACTGTACCCCTTCATAAACCAACAACTGCAACAGATACCAACAGACATTTACTTCTACATGGCAGCCGCTTCAACCGTAACACTGTGGGCAATAACCTGCCTAATAGCCTTCGACAATCCTGTGGAAGAATTCCTGAACAAAATCCTCTCAGACGCAAAAACCCAAACCACAACAGAAACACAAATCCTAGAAAGCAAAAGCGAAATCTTCGACCTAATGTACGAAACAATTGAGTCAGACAGCGAAAACCTCGCACAAGTCAAAGACCTAATGCGCAACATGCGCACCGAAGTCAAAGACATACAACCAATTAAAGAAACAATGGAAAAAACAAGAACGGAACTAAGCAGCTTAAAAAGAGAAATAAAAACGCTTGAAGAAAAACTCCTATTCACCATAGTCTGCCCAGCCTGCGGAAAAATGCTACGACCAGACTTCAAACTTTGCCCCTACTGCGGCGAAAGCATAACTCTTGAAGAAAAAATGGTAATGGTCAAGGACTACAACAAGTAGCTCCAGCTGCTACCTCAACCGTTCTCTCAAAAGCTTGCCAACCAGTCCTGGATCAGCCTTTCCCCTAACCTCTTTCATCACAATTCCCATGAGCATTCCGAAAGCCTTCTCACCCAACCGGTCAACCGATTGCCTGTTCTCCGCAACCACCCGATCAACAAGCTTCTCCAACTCTGCTTCTGAAAACATTTTCAACCCAAGAGCACCAACCGCATCCTGAAGGCTTTTACCTTCATTCTCGGAAAACCAAACAAAAACGTCTGCCACAGCCTCCTTTACGAGTTCTCCCGAGCCAACACCCCTGAAAATCCCCATAATCTGATCATCTGTAACTTTCTCGACCGCGACACCATCGCGTCTCAGCGCCTTCAAAGTCTCCGTCAAAAACACCGCAACCGTTGTGGCTGCCACACCGCTTTCTTTAGCAATTGACTCAAACAAGCCGCCGTATTCTGAACCCACAATCTGCTTGGCTAACTTCCCGTTCAAGCCGTACTCCTTTATTAAACGCTCAAGCTTCTTCTCTGCAGTTTCAGGCAAACTCAACCGGATTTTCTCCACGAAAGCGCTCGTTATCACTGAAGGCGGAATATCCGTCTCAGGATACATCCTCGCAGCACCAGGTCTAGGCCGCATATAACGCGTTGTGCCATCTGGGTTTGCCGCCCTAGTCTCCGCAGGCACCCCATTTATCGCTTCTTGAGCGCGTTCAACCACTGCCCTCAAAGCGTCTGCCACGTTCTCCGGAACATCTGCAACGAAAACCACTGCGTCCTCCTCGCCAGCGCCAACAGCCTGTCTCAGCGCTTCGACCTCTTCAGCGGTCACGCCGTAAGCGGGCAACTCGTCGGTGTGGAAGATTCCGCCGACTCTTCCCCAGAACCGTGCTCGGTCCGCCATCTCTGTTCCAAGGCGGAAATTCGGCATAAGCTCCCGTTTCAGCAAGCCCTTAAACCCAAGCAGTTTCACCGCTTTAACCATCTGATTATTTTTCAATGCCTTGAGAATTACTTTGCACTTGGTTTGTTGGAAAACATCAGTAACGTCAACAAAATCTTCAGCTAAGCCTTCCGCTTCAATTCCTTTCTTTTTCAACTCTCCGCTTATTTTCACAAGGTTTAGTTGCCGTTGAACCTCGTACTCCACAACTCGCGAGATAAGCTCAAGCTCCTGAACACCTTTAATCTCCACCAAAGCGCCGTTCGGAATCGACACATTCAGGTCTTGCCGTATGGTTCCCAAACCCCGCATGACC
Source organism: uncultured Candidatus Bathyarchaeia archaeon (assembly GCA_964636055.1). Lineage (GTDB taxonomy): Archaea > Thermoproteota > Bathyarchaeia > Bathyarchaeales > Bathycorpusculaceae > SG8-32-3. Next base: position 3,163 of record CAZWPI010000050.1, on the reverse strand, counting down.
TTGCCTGTGTCTCTCAAAATCCGCCCGATTGCGAAAGCCACTTCCTGCGCTTCCATTGGCGAGTAAATAACAGGCGCAGTTGCCACCTCTATGAGCGGTATGCCCAACCTGTCTATACGATAGCGAATCACCTTTCCTTTCTCTTCATCACCCGTTTTCCGCGCGGCATCCTCCTCCAAACTCGCGTGCTGAATCGGCACAACTTTCTCACCCACCTTAATCCAGCCGTCCATGGCGATCACGCATGTCCGCTGAAAACCCGTGGTGTTAGACCCGTCAATCACGGTTTTGCGCATAACATGCACTTCGTCAACAGGTTTCGCGTTCATCATCAAAGCCGCGGTCAACACGGTTTCCACAGCCTCCATGTTCAAAGGATGCGGTGGTTCCTCGTCCATCTCCACAAGGCAGGAAGTCGCCCTGTTCGCTTCATACCGAATCTTGATGCCCTTCTGAAACTCAAAAAAAGCGGCAGGGTCCACTTGACCTAGCTCGCTCTGTGTGGGTCTGAGCCTGCGCAAAAAAGTTATTTCAGGTTCTTCCTTGAAAAGTTCCGGTGGACAACCGCAGAACAGCTTCGTCTGAGTGTTAAGCTGCTGATGGATTTCTAAGCCCACCTTTAACCCTACTTCGGCATAATCAATTTCCATCGGTTTCTCCCCCTTTAACGCCAATTTCTTCAGGTAAAGTTCGCGGCGAAAACTCTCCCGCAATGTTAGCCTTCAGAAGCTTTTTTGCTTCCTCCATGTCGCTGGTTTGGCCTAAAACCCACATGAGCTTAACCAATGCGGTTTCAGGAAACATATCATCCAAAGGAATCACGCCCAAAGTCAGCAGGTCGCGTCCTGTGTCGTACACGTTCATGTTTACGCGACCCCAAATGCACTGAGAAGCCAACGCAACCACTACGTCGTGCTCAACCGCGTTGCGGATGGCGTCAAAGCAATATTTGCTCACGTGACCCAACCCTGTGCCTTCAAGAAGTATGCCCTTGCACCCTTTTTCAACATGCCAATTGATGACTTCTGGGTCAAGTCCTGGATAAAACTTCACCAACGCAACCTCTTCGCTGAACTTGGGCTTCAGAACCAGCTTTTTTGCAGCATCCCTTTTTTGGTATTCATCTGTCAGCATTGTAACCTCGTTGTTTTTTACTCTGGCTATTGGCGTGGCGTTAACGGGCTTGAAGGCGTCCCTTCTGCTGGTGTGGCACTTCCTCACTTTTGTGCCCCTGTTAACTGCGATTGAGGTGTCGGAAAGCGTCTCGTGCATTGCTAAGCCGACTTCCGCAAATGGTCCTCGGGTTGCGGCTTGAACCGCGGCGATGAGGTTTGTTGCGGCGTCAGAGCTTGGGCGGTCAGATGAGCGCTGCGCGCCAACGAGTATTACGGGCACAGGAAGGTTTTGCAGCGCGAAGCTTAAGGCTGCAGCAGTGTATGCCATGGTGTCTGTGCCGTGGGCTATTACCACGCCGTCTGTGCCCTGAGTTATGTGCTCAGCAACTTTTTGAGCCAGTTGGCTCCAGTCCTTCTGCCTTAGGTTTTCGCTGTAGAGGCTGAACACGATTTCCGTTTTCACCCGCGCAATGTCCGCCAGCTCGGGAACCACGCCATAAAGGTCGCTGGCTGAGAGCGCAGATCGCACAGCTCCTGTGCGGTAGTCTACGCGGCTGGCTATGGTTCCGCCCGTGCTTAAAATGACAACTTTTGGCAGTTCAGGTTTTTGCTCGGGAATCGGCGGTGCCGCAAATGATGGTTTGCTGCCCTTGCCTATTCTTTCAATCGTGACGTTCGGCGATATGCGCACGCCGACGTTGTAGCCGTTTTTCAGTTTGACCACGACGTGTTTGCCGTCGCCGGTTTCTGAGCGGGGAATAAGGATGCCCTCATACGTTTTTCCGTTGCTGGTTACGCGTATGACATCGCCGACTTGGCATCCTGCTTTTTTGAGGGCGCTTAACGCTTCGCCCTTATAACCTGAATTTTCAGCCTTTTCACTCATTTCTGGTTCTCCAACATTTCATTGGAAAGAAGGCAGTTTAGGGCTTTAACTTTATCGCACAATGATTGGTCAGCTAAGTGGCAAAAACAATGCACAAGCACGATGTAAGTGACCTGTTCATGCAAACACGAAGGCTAATGAAAAAGTAACCTAAGAACTTCATAACTGACGGTTTGCCAACGTACTCGGTAACGGCTAAACGGATATTTCCAAATGCCCAGCACACCCGACACATAAGATTGCAAGGTGACATGAACAATAACAAAATGGAAAGAATGAACGGAGAAATACGCGACAGAAAAAAAACCATGCGAGGACTAAAAACCAAAGACACCGCAATACTTCAAGGCTATCAACTATTCCACAACTACTTTAGACCACATGAAGCCTTAGACGGAAAAACTCCAGCAGAAGCATGTGGAATTAAAATAGAGGGAAAAAACAAATGGCTAACGCTAATACAAAATGCTAGCAAAAGTTAAAAGTTAGCATTTACATTTTCCTTCTTCTCTTTTGTCTTAGTGTGTGACCAGTTTTGTAAACAATGACATATTTTCCGTCTTTATTCCAATACGCCTCTTTTCTCCATTTTTGTGGTATGAGAGAAAATACCTTATTGTAAAGCTTCTTTTGGTTTCTTGCGTCTTTTTTCTTGATTCCTAAACTTTCTGATTGGAAACAAAGAGCATAATGTTTGCCACTAGAGGTGATAGCTCCTGTAAAAAAGACTTCGACTGAGGAGTTAAATCGGGGATATTCGACAACTATTCTATTGCTTTCTACTCTTTCCAATGTAAAACCTTGCTTAGTCAAAAGCCCAGTTACTGTTTCTTTAAGTAACCAATTATCCATGTGACCTGAATACGCAAATATTTTCCAATCCCAAACAAACGAATCTTGCCATTGTTGAGAATTATCAAATTTATGCATGGTTATCTATAATAGCTTATGCATACTTTCTCAATATCAGCATATTTGACACCAAGTTGTTAACTTTATGAAATTCATCTTTGTTCATCACTCATTCTAGCCTTTGATATACACAGATAACCGAATCAACTTTTAGAGAACAGCATTGCTAAAAAATCTTAGAATGCACGTAATAAGACTATCAACCGAATTTTCACAGTCAAACCCGCCAACCGACAACTTCACAGAATCG
>CAZWPI010000049.1:0-10684 GCA_964636055.1 uncultured Candidatus Bathyarchaeia archaeon | reverse complement strand
TTTGAAAAAGCAAACTGAGAATGAATCAATAGCACAAGTGATTTAAGCTAAGAACAAGAGAATAGCATTTTTGCAGTTTAGCTTGGGAGGGGGTGATTGTTTGAAGTTTGGTGATGTAATTGTTGCTACGGCTTCTTTGGTTCTAATTGGTTTTATGCTTCAGAGTGTCTTGCATGTTGCATTTATTCCAGTAGCTTCTGACCCTACGAGTGACGTGCTTGCTTGGATTATAGCGCTTCTGGTGACTTCGCTGATTGTTGGCTACGTGTTTGCCCTGAGGGTTCAGGAGCAATCAAGGATTAGAGCAGTTGGCAAAATTGTTGTTTTGTCTACTCTTGCAGTGTTGCTGTTAACTATAGCTTTGACTGCCAATCCGATGGTAAATGAGTGGCATATAACCAACATGGCGAGCATGTTCAGCACGAGTGGATGGACAAGTTCAGAGTGGGTTGCCTATTCAGCACTTTTATTTACTATGGATATGGTCGTTGTGGCGGTGTTTAGTTTCATCGGGCTGTATGCTGGTTCAATACTTAGAAAACCTAAGAAAACCTAAGAATAACTATCATATGAAAAGTAAAACGAAGGGTATGCTCCCATCCTTTCTTTATTCTTTGTTTTAGAAACTGCAACTTTTCCAATGACCAAAAACATAATAGCTGAACCGAAAGAAGTAATCAGAATGGGGTTCTGGGTTTGAAGTTGCCCTTTGTGCTGCGCTTAGGGGTTTCCAGTGGGGATATTCTTCATCCAGTCGTGCGCGAAGATTTCGGGTTCTCCGCTTTCTAAGCCTTCGAGTATCTTCTGCGCCGCGTACTCTGCTGTGTCAGGTGTGAACGGCAATGAACCCTCCTCTGGCTCTTCATGCGGCAGCGAGGAGTCTTTGATGGTGTTCTTCTCGAAGTCAGTAAGCGTAACAAACGGGTAAACCACACCGACGACAATGCCATCGGGCTTTAGCTCTTCTCTGGCGGTCAGGCTGATGCTTGCCAGTGCCCGTTTCATGGCGGAGTAGGCGCCGTTGTTCGGCAGGTACATCAGTGCGGTGCCTGAGCTTACGTTGACGATGGCGCCTCCGCCTTGGCGCCTCATGATTGGGATGACTTGCTGCATCGCAACAAGTGGACCGACCACGTCCAAGTCGAAAATGTGCTGGAATATGGCTAGGTCGGTTCTCTCGACTGGCGCATCGTAGCCTTGACCCGCACAGTTGACTAGCGCGTCGATTCTTCCGAAGTGCGCCTCGGTGCGCTTAACCATCTCCTTGATTTCGCCGGGTTTCGTCATGTCAGCAGGAACCGCCACAGAATCCCTGAGTTCCATTGAGAGCTGCTCCAGTTTCTCTTTCGAACGCGAGACAAGCGCCAGTTTTGCGCCTTTTTCAGAAAAAAGTTTCGCGGTCGCATATCCAATCCCTGAAGAAGCCCCAGTGACAATAACAACCTTGTTTTGAACGTCCATAAAATCACGCTTTCCATGTAGCAGTGCTACACTCGCATATTGAATCAGCGTTGTCTAATATTCCTTCCGATTCCAGCCAAACCAGCAGCGCCGAGGACTGTTGGGCGCGGAAGATTATGACCAAGTTGGGCGCAATTTTGGTAAACCCTTAAGTCTCTCGCAACCGACAAATTAACTGTGAAAGGAAGTAAAAGAAAATGAATGCACATCTACCGATTGAAAGAAAGCGTGATTTGTTGCAGAAGAAACTAGATGAAGACTTACAGGTAGAACATGCCTTGAAGCTTCAAATCAGCGAAGAGTTTGAGGAGTTGAAGCACTTAGAGGGTTCATTGGAAAGGCGTTTAGCGCAGAAGCACTCGGCAAGGCAGCTGAGCGTCAAACACTAAAAGCGCACCCTCTCAACCAACACGTGTTCTTCACATGCAAAATAGGGCAAACAGCGGATCTCATGCATCACGTCAGCTGCGTCCACAGCAAGAAACCTGGCAAGAGCCACTATCGTTTGTTTGCCTGAGAAGATTTCTCACGTTTCAATCTTTTTGGCACATTAAAAAAATAGAGGCAAAACTTAGAAAAAATGGAGAGCGCCGCAAAGTCAGCGCTTCGCTCGCTTCATGGGGGAGTTATTTTTATGGCTGAGGTCGGGCATTGCATCTCGCAGGCTAAGCACTGTATGCAGTCTGGCTCTCGTGCAGGATCAGATTTCTTCTCCGAAGTCGGATGCCCAGGCGCGTCTACCAAATCATACAGCGAAACAGGGCAAACGTCTACGCACACACCGTCTCCAGTGCAAACGTCCCAGTCGACCGCAACGTTGGTTCCGTGTATGCCCAGCGTCTTCGGAGGCTCCACAGGCCCCCAGACTTTGTGTCCGTTGTGTTCGCCTACAACTTTTCTGTTCTTCTGAAAATCAGGGTCTATCGGCAAAAAATTTCACCTATCCATAATTCGTGACCACAGCCAAATATTAGGCTTTCTGCTCAACCCCTCTGCGTCCATTCAAAATTATATATACATATTTGAGCACGTAGAGAATTGGCGAGAAAGAAGAATGAGCGGTCAAATGTCGGCAAAACCAGAATACGGCAATTGGGTTTCCAAGAGAATTATCTACCTGTTTGGTTTTGTAAGCTTTGCGCTTTTTGCCCTATGTTTTATGCTCTGGATCCTGGTGATTCCGGCTGTGCTGTTCCTTCTGGTTTCCGCGTATTTTCTGTATGTTCGGTACCAATTTTCCCCTCAAGGAGGAAACGTGCAAGACCGCGTCTGGACATTGGTGCTAGCAAATCTGGATTGGAACGGAAAAGGAAAAGCACTTGACATAGGCTGCGGAAACGGAGCCCTCACAATCAAGCTCGCTCAGAAATACCCAGAGGCACAGGTTATCGGAATCGATTATTGGGGGAAAAAGTGGGAGTACTCGAAAAAAACTTGTGAAAAGAACGCAGAGATTGAGCACGTAAGTGAACGTGTCACGTTTCAGAAAGCCAGCGCCGTATCCTTGCCGTTCGATGATGAACACTTTGACGCGGCTGTAAGTAACTTCGTCTTCCACGAAGTCAGCGACGCTAAAGACAAGCGGGAACTTATCCGCGAAGCATTACGGGTTGTCAAGAAAGGAGGAAAATTTTCGTTTCAAGACGAGTTCCTATTCAAGCAGTTTTTCGGCGACATCAACGACCTTATTGAAACCATCAAAAGCTGGGGCATAAGCAAAGTAGAGTTTGTTCAAACCCGAGACGCCGATTTTATCCCACCAGCCTTAAAGATGCCGTTTATCCTTGGAACCATAGGCATCATCAAAGGAGAAAAATGACCTCTCCGCAAAACATTTGACTCTAGAACCCACACTAATTCACATGGCTAGGTACTACATGCCGCAGGGCATGCGGTATTCCACTCTTGAAGAACGAAAACACTTCTACACCGCAGAGTTCAGCCTCCAAAAAGTACAGGAATGGCTCGAACAACACAGAGGCAAAGTCAAGTTCGCCGTCGTCATCGGCAGACACACCAAAATTTACCCAGAAAAATACCGCGAAGACGCAGGCACCACCATAATCATAGACGAGTACAAAGGCTTAAGGGAAGTGCAGGACTACCTGACCGAGTTCCAGCCCGAAGCCGCATACTACGACCGAAACACCTACGACCCCGCAGACCACAAAACGGGTCAAGAACTCGCGTTCGACCTCGACCCAGAAAACATGACCTGCCCCATCCACGGCACACTCGCGGACAAGATGCGGCGCCACCAAGGCTTGAGCTTCTGCAAGCTAGAGCTGAACCTGGTTAAGGAGCAAGCGCTAAGCCTATACGAGCATCTGGAAACGCAGTTTTCGAACATGAAAATCGTCTATTCAGGCAGAGGCTTCCACATCCACGTTTTCGACCCCGAAGCCTATGCTCTGAGCACCGAACAGCGACGCAGGATTGCCCGAAACGTGAAAGAAAAAGGTTTCAAGATTGACGAGTGGGTGACTGCAGGCGACATGCGGTTGATTCGGCTTCCCTACAGCCTACACGGCTTAGTATCACGCATCGTGATTCCAGTAGAGAAAGACGAGCTTGAACGGTTCGACCCTGTCCACGACAAAAAGTGCCTTCCAAAGTTTCTAGGCAGCAACGCTACTTCTTGACATCCTTGGCTTTCTTCTCTTTCTTTCCGTAATAATAATACTTTTTCTTCTTTTCCTCTTCCGCCTTCTCGGCTTCTGACATAAACAACCCCCACAGTACCATCTTCAGAACCGACAATTAAAGATTTCCAAGCGCACCAGCCTGAACCACGCGAAGCCAAACCGCATCAGCTAAACAGTTATATTCGCGTTAACGCAAAGTTTAGCAAGTGAGACCATGCAGTTTTCCAAAGTTACAGGTGAAAAAGGCCATCACAAAGTTGTCCTTTACGCCCTCAGCACGTGCGTCTGGTGCAAAATGACCAAGCAGTACCTGAAAGACAACGGCATCGAGTACGACTACATCGACGTAGACCTCTGCACCGAAGAAGACAAGCAGAAGATCCGCCAAGAAATCCAAAGCAAGGGTGGAAGCCTCAGCTACCCCACCACGATAATAGACGACAAAGTCGTGGTAACTGGTTTCCGCAAAGACCTGCTAAAGGAGGTGCTTGGAATTTGACGCCCATAACGATTGAGCAAGTGCGAAAAAGAGCCGAAGCCGACGCGCGAACCTTCGGGTATTACCTGATTCCTGACCCAGACCTTCTTCAAGGCTTGCTTGACGGATTGAAGGTCAACGAAGAACGCTACGGCTACCCCTCATGCCCCTGCAGGCTCGCATCAGGCAACTTCGACTACGACAGAGACATAATCTGCCCCTGCGACTACAGAGACCCCGACGTCGCAGAATACGGAGCATGCTACTGCAGACTCTACGTCACCAAAGACATCTACGAAGGAAAAACCCCCCTGCCCACCGTTCCCGAACGCAGACCCATGGAGAAGCAGTCAAGAGCCTTCGCGCCCGCAGCACCGCCAGCGGAAGCAAAACCCGCGGCAGCCGCCGAGGAAAAAGAGGAGTTCGTCAAGATGGGACCGAAACTGTGGTACTGCAAGCAATGCGGCTACGTGGTTTTCAGAGAGGAACCGCCCTACATCTGCCCGATATGCAAGGCAAAAAGGGAAATGTTCGCCGAGATAAAGATGCGAATAGACTTTCTCGGATAACCTTCCTTATTGTTTTGAAACTTCAACCTCGATTTTCGTCCAGTCCTCTTTTATGCCCTTCAGAGCGTTTACCCCGCCAACCACCATTCCAGTCAAGATTCTCTCAACAAAGTCGTTAAGCGGTATCTCCACGCCGTCAACACGAAGCTTCATCTTCAATCAACGTCACCTCACACTATGCTTTAAAGGGCAGACAGTAAAAGTTTTTGTAGAAAGAACCCCTCTCATACACAGAGAGAAGGCGCTTGTTATGCCGAAACCTGAAATTTACCTTGAACCCAAAACCCGAGCGCTCAAAATAATCGAACTACTCGAAAAAGAGCACCCAGACGCAAAAGTTGCCTTGCACCACTCGAACCCGCTTGAACTGCTCATCGCAACAATGCTCTCTGCCCAGAGCACTGACGAACGCGTCAACATGGTGACAAAGACGCTGTTCAAAAAGTACACGAAGCCAGAGGACTACGCCAACACAGACCTGAAAGAACTGGAACAGGACATAAGGTCCACGGGCTTCTACCATAACAAAGCCAAAAACCTGAAAAACTCAGCCAAAATGCTGGTGGAGAAATACAACTCGCAAGTTCCCAAGACAATGGAGGAACTAGTTGAGTTGCCAGGGGTGGCGAGGAAAACCGCGAACATCGTCCTAACCAATGCTTACGGCGTCGTCGCCGGCGTAGCCGTGGATACTCATGTGCGCCGACTCGCGCAAAGGCTCGGGCTTTCTGAGAACGATGACCCGAGCAAGATAGAAAAAGACCTCATGAGCATGGTGCCAAAAGACAAGTGGATGCGGATTACGGACTTGCTGATTTTCCACGGCAGACGGGTATGCACTGCGAAAAAGCCTAACTGCGCCGGGTGCGTGCTGAATAAGATTTGCCCTTCCGCGTTCACTTTTGACTGAAACGGTACCAATTTATAAGACCCTGATGTCATTCACATGGAGGATTGTTTTGAAATGCCAAACCAAATTAAGATTGGAGACAAGGCACCAGCCTTAACTTTGCCCGACACGGATTTGAAACAGCGAAGCTTGAAGGAGTTTCTCGGTAAAAAAATAGTGCTAGCTTTTTTCGTCGGCGCCTTCACTTCCGTCTGCACAAAAGAGATGTGCGCTTTCAGAGATTCCATGGCAAGACTAATCGACCTGAAAGCTCAAGTCGTCGGAATAAGCGTTAACGACCCCTTTTCGAACAAGGCTTTCGCTGAAAAGAACAGATTGACCTTTCCGATACTGAGCGACTACAACCGCCAAGTCATAAAGGCTTACGGGGTCGAAGCCCCTGATTTCGGAGGTTTGACAGGCTACACGGTTGCCAAGCGCTCAATTTTCATCGTCGACAAAAACGAAGTGGTCCGTTACGTGTGGACAACAGAAGACCCAACAATAGAGCCAGACTACAAAGAAATAGAAAACGCCTTAAAGAAAATAGAATAGCCTGCAACTCAACACTTATTCTTTCTTTTTCATCCAGACCGCCTAGAAATAACTCTTGACATCATCCCTTTCGATGGAAAACGCGTCTAATTTCGTTAATGTCGGGCTGTCCTAAGGTAATTTGGCTTCGATTAAGCGCATAAAAGTTATTAGTGTGAATAAAGCTTCTTGCGTGTGCAACGGTGACTTGTTGCGTGTCCTTTGAAATCCAAGAATTGCCTGACGTTATAAGAGTAATTGTCTTGCTGAACCTCAGTAAAGGCAATCCAGTACGAAAATCTAATCTCAAACGCCGAATCGACAAAGTCTGTGTCAGTCATGCCTGCATAGAGATAGCTGACCTTGAAAAAACTCTGCAGGAAATGAGTTCTGAGGGGCTGATTACGCAGCATGATGATACCGTTCAATTAACCAAGCAAGGGGTCAAACTGAGTAAGGAATGGGAAAGCCTTCTGCTGAAGAAGGAACCAATCCTTGAGGTTGTAGCAGGACTGGTTGACGGCTCAATCACTGGGATAGTTGTTATTATCTCAGCGTTTATAGCTGCGTTAACCGTTAAGGCAGCAATTTTCGCTGCTTTCTTAACTCTGAGTGCTGTTGCCATAACAAATTTTTCCAGTTTTCTCTTAGGCGGCATCACTGAAGATTTAGCGGACATTTTGACTTTGCAGAACTTAATGAGCTACAGCCTGAGTGACATCCCGGACAAGAAGGAGCGAGACAAATCACTTCTCCTCGTTAACAAACTATTCACTCTGTTGGATAAAGAGATACATAGGTCGAACCTTTATGCAGCGATAATATGCGGCACCACAACCTTCCTCGCAGGCAGCATACCTATTATAACGTACATCGTCTTAGTGCCTCCTCTCAACTTTATCCTGTCCTTAAGCGTAGTCGCCGTTATCGTTGGCGTGTTCTTGGTTCGTTACCGCTCCAAAAAAACTCGGGTGAACTGGAAGATAACGCTCTACGAAACCATAGCTATCGTAATCATCGCAACTGTTGCCTCGTTGATTATAGGCGGAATCGCATAAGAAATGAACTTAGCTCAGGTGACGGTGTTCCACCATCATGCACTTATCCATCACCACTGTTAACCCAGCTTTCTTCGCCGTTTTCGCTGCTGCTTCATTGACTATTCCTAGCTGCATCCAAATTACGTGCGGCTTTCCATATATCGCTTTCAGCTTAATGGCTTGCTCTACTATGGGCGGCACATCTTTCGAAGGTCTAAAAATGTCAACAATTTCTATGGTTTTTTGAATTTCAGGTGGAATATCCAGAAGGCTCTTGTAGCTTTTTTCTCCTAGAACTTCATCTGCAAAGGGGTTTACGGGTATTATGCGGAAACCATGGTTTTTCAGGTAGGCGCTTACTCTGTGGCTGTCCTTGCCAAGTTCTCTAGATAAGCCAACTACGGCAACGGTTTTGTATTTCGTCAGGATATCTCTAATTTCATTTTGGCTCAAATGCCTCTTCTCCAAGTTGCAATCCTAAAATCAGGGAGTTCCGCTTAGTTTCAGCTCAAAGAAATGTTCTCTGCCGTTGCGCAAGGCAAAGACTTTGACTTTGTCTCCGACTTTTCTTTTATGAATCTCCTTAACCAAGTCTTCAATCCGCCTAGTTTCCAAGTTATCAATTTCCAAAATGATGTCACCGTCAGCCATTTCAGCGTCTTCTGCAGGGCTTCCCTCAGCAACTTTTGTCACAAGCACACCTCGATTTACTGGTAACCCGTAATAACGCGCTATCTCTTCGGTTATGCTTAAACCTATGATGCCGAGCCAGGGTCTTCTGGCTATGCCTTCGTTTACTATTCCGTTGGTGCATGTTTTCGCCGAGTTGATGGGTATGGCGAAGCCTATGCCCTGGGCAAACGGTATAATCGCCGTGCTTATAGCGACCACTTTGCCTTCCAAATCCACCAATGGACCACCACTGTTTCCCGGGTTGATAGATGCGTCTGTTTGGACGAGATTTTCCAAGAGGCCTCTTTGCGATTCGATGGTTCTGTTGGTGGCGCTGATTACTCCTGAGGTGACGCTTGGTCCTCCTGCCAAGCCGAAAGGATTTCCGATGGCGTAGACTCTTTGTCCCACTCTGAGCTTGTCAGAATCTCCGAGTTCTGCGGCTTGGAGGTTTTCGCGGTTGACTTTTACGACGGCTATGTCGTGTACGGCGCATGAGCCTACTATGGTGCCTTCTAGGACTTCGTTGTTCCAGAGGGTTACGTTGATTTTTTCTGCTCCTCCGACCACGTGGTTGTTGGTGAGTATGAGTCCTTTGGGGTCGATTATGGTGCCTGATCCCATGCCCGCGACTGGTACTGCTTGGTAAAATATGTTGTGAACGAGTTTTACCGTGCTTATGTTGACGACGCTTTTGCTTACCTGTTCGATTATGTCGAGAACTTTCTTTTCATCGTATGAGGACAATGTCTGTTTTCGCCTCTGGAATCATTTTGGCGTCGTTTTTAATAAATTTTTGATGTTGCTTGAGCTATGTTGAGTTGCAGAAGGTGCAGGATTCTGCCCATTTCTTGTGCATCTTTTCCTTGCAGAGTTGGCACATCAATCCTTTTTTTCGGATTATTTCGCAGGTGGCGCAGAAGAGTTCAAGAATTTCCTTCTTTTTGTGGGGTTCGTAGATGAGGAAGTTGGTCATCTGGCTTATGAGTTTTTGCACTTCTGGCTCGTTTTCGAGTATTATGATGTTTCCTCTGTCTTTTGTTTTGTACCTGCTTATGGCGGATTGGGATAAACCGAGGATTTCTGCGACTTGTTTTTCTTTCATTCCGTGTTTTTCTACGATGTCTCTTGCCATAAGGGCTTTTATGGCGGGTAAAACTGTTTTAACTCCTACTTCACAGGGCAGCAGCAAAATCTTCACCAACTATTCTATTTCTGTTAGAAATGTATATAAATATGACGCATGTCATATATTTTATGACGGGTGTCATGACGGGCTATCTCCTTAAAAAGGTCTTTTTCACCCAATCTCTCACTCCTTTACCCGTCAGGGCACACGTCAGCGAAGGGGAATAATGAATGAAAGCGGCTCTGTCCGAGCAAAGTGTGGAAAAGAAACATGATTTGTCAGAAATGCTCAAGGCGTTGGATGCCGAATGCAGAAACTGTGCTCCGTTGAATCCCCTTGAATGCGTAACGCGCTGTAAAGTTTGGAAGCTGAAAAACGAGCTTAGAAGACTACGCGAAACTATGGATAACCCGAATTTCATAAAAGACCTGTTCAACGTCTTGAAAAATGAAACTCGGCTGCATATTTTAAACGCAATCGTGAAAGGTCGTTATTCTGTGAGCCAGCTTCAGCAGGAACTTAAAAAAGCGGGTTACATGCACAGCCAAGACACCATCAACGAGGAGTACTTGCGTCCGTTAATGGATGTTGGGCTTGCCGCTGAAGCCAGAGACGAATATTACGCGACAATGTTCGGGGGCAGACTCATAGAGTTGCTTGAAGACTTTCCCGAGTTCGTTAATGTTTTGCCAGCTCATTCTGAATGTTACGAAGAAACTCTTCTCAGCGCGTTACTGGCGGAACCTAAGACTTTTCAAGAGGTAGAAGAGCTTATCTCGCCAAAATTGCCTCACGAGTCCTGAAACGCTTGAAAACTGGGGGTTTGATAGAAAGCCCTGAAGAAAGAGACTACGTGTTCTTCTTCAAATCGAAACGCGATCCGAACAAAGAGACTTTTTCCGAAACCGAGAGAAAAGTTTACGACAGCATTCCTGAAAAAGGGATTCCTGCTAAGAAGCTTGCTGATAAAGCAGTGCTTTCGATAAGAAGAATCTACAAGTACCTGCGAGGGCTGAAAGGGAAAAAACTCGTGTTCACCAGGAAAACTCCGAAGGCGTATGGCTTAACCAGTAAAGGCGAAAAGTTAGCGTCCTTACTACAAGAACTGGAAAACTTGGTTGAGGAAGTTTGGAACTCGTCAGAACAGGTAGTCAGCAGCGAGAACTCCTAAATCAGACCTTAATCAATCTTTCAGAACACTTTTTAGAAGCTGCAGAACTGTTATGCTCTGCACAGTCTATAGCCCCTCTTTATATAGTTTTGAAGC
>CAZWPI010000048.1:0-10830 GCA_964636055.1 uncultured Candidatus Bathyarchaeia archaeon | reverse complement strand
CCTTCCAGTACAACGCGTTGGTTGGACACACCTTAATGCACAGTTTGCATTCAACCCCCCAGCACGTCCGCTTGTCAATACTGATTTTTCCCTCCGGAAAGAACTCTTTCACGCCTGAGGAAGCCAAAAGCTCTTTTCTCCGCTTCTTTTTCTCCTCATCCTTGTCAACGGACAAGAGACCGAATATGTCAACGTTCGAAGAGCTTTTCTCAGGCATCCCGAATCATCACTAAACCAATTGTAGCTTAAAACGTATAAGAATCATGAATTATAATTAGTTATCTAAGCCAAACAAAGGAAATTTACATGAAAATAAAGAAAATCAACATTCTACAGAACAGCGTGATTAAGGCGCGTTTCGCTATTCAGTAATTTTCATTACCTAGAACGCCATTGATTCTTCACGGTGGGTTCCACAGCTGAGAAAAATCAACCTCGTAATAATCGCGTGCATTCTTGTTTCTCTTGTTTCCTGGCTTTCAAACCCAGACGTAGTCCTCAAGTATCTGGCTTTCAGCGGCGATAACCTCCTAAAGGGAAGAGTCTGGACTTTGATCACCTCCCTGTTTCTACACGCCGACATCCTGCATCTAGCCGGCAACATGCTTTTTCTCTACGTGTTCGGCAACACTATGGAAGAGGACTTGGGAGCCACCAAGACGTTAGGCGCCTTCTTCTTCGGAGGCGTCGCATCTTTTCTTCTAAGCCTGCTATTCTACAACCCGGCAACGCCGTTAATCGGCGCTTCAGCAGCCATATTCACGCTATCCGCAATAGTCATGCTGGTTAAACCGTTGAAGTTCTCGATTCTTTTCTTTATGCCTCAAGGACTGGTGGCGATTCTGTATTTTGTGTACAACGCGGTTGCCGTGTACTACGGCGCTGGAGGAAACGTGGCTTACATCGCGCACGTAATAGGATTCGCCGTCGGAATTCCCTTTGGCCTGGCATGGAGCAAGAACTGGCTCAAGAATCTTCTGATAACCATAGCGCTGTTAGTGATTTTCCTTATAGTGGTGATCATCTTGATTCCAATCATTTTGAGCGCAATCGGCTGAAAACTCATTCAAACGCCCAGAACAAAGCCCTTATAACCGAGAGAAGGCCTTTCAAAGTGTGGATGTAAAATGTGTGAATTCAATGTTATCCTAAACGGAAAGAGCGTGTTCAAAGATGTTGTGTACGCAAAAACCGACGGCGCCGCCGTCACAGTGAAAAACATACTGGGCGAGGCAAAGGAGTTCAAAAACTGCAAGATCACCGAAGTTGACGTAAACTCGACGAGGCTAGTTTTAGCGGCACTAAAGCCTTAAAGCCCAACGCAGCACAAGCGGCTCCATTTTTCTCATCTCACCGCATCAACTTCGATGCAGCATTCGCGAAACTAGCGAATGTATTAAATTGGCTCCCCACAATTATTACAATTCTAACCTCACGTCTCTTGCGACGGCTGAGGGGAGTGTATGCGGAGACTCGTCAGACTAAGCATCGCCATAGGCGGTTTCCTGATAGTGACCAGCCTAATTTTAACAGGAACCGTTTTTCTAATCTTATTAGACATAATTGACGTAAGCGTTTTCGCAGACCAAAAACACACTTCTCTGTTAACACTGATGTTCCTAGCCATCGGCGTCTTAGATTTCATAGCTGGAATAATCCTCCTCCTGAAGAGATGAAAACTAATGGATACCAGAACAATCCTTTCAAAAACAGTCGGCTTGATACAGGTTGCCATAGGCGGGATAGCCATGGTCTTCGCTTTCCTCGCCTTCTACAACGTTTTTGGCATACAGACAATGCTAGACGTTTCCCAAGAGTCTATTGGACTTTACCTATGGATCTTCATCATCTTCGGAATGCTATCAACCATAAGCGGACTTTTTCTCTTTTATGAACGATGAACGTAGGAGTTGACCGCCATGGATGAACCTCACCTGAAAAGAGAACTCGGGCTTATCCGCACCACAATGCTGGGGATAGGAGGCACCCTTAGCGCAGCCAACTTTGTGATAATTGGTCAGGCTGCAGGCATGGCGGGCTACGCCATCGTTCCCATAGTCGTCATCTGCGGACTGCTAAGCCTCTTAACCATGTTCAGCTACGCCGAGCTAGGCACGGCAATTCCACTGGCTGGAGGTGAGTACACGTTCTCAAAAGTGGCCTACGGCGGCTTCACCAGCTTCCTAACAGGCTGGTTTGAGTGGCTCAGCAACATGTTTTACGCTGCGCTATCTGCCATAGGGTTCGCCTACGTGATTTCTTACCTCTTTCCGCAGATCAATTTACCGTTAACCGCAGTGATAGTGGTGATAGTGTTCTCCATAATCAACTTAAGAGGCACCAAAGAAACAGCGACGGCAGAAACCATCATAACCGTCATAGTCCTCGCCATATTGACCATATTTATCATAGGCGGCTGGTCTTTCGCTTCCGGAACACCGGCAACTCCTCAATCGGCTTCCCCCATAGGCATCCTCGGCATCTTCGCCGCCACTGCCTACCTGTTCGAACTGTATCTAGGCGCTGAGGCTGTTGCGGCAGCTCAAGCTGAAGTGAAAAACCCTGGGAGAAACATCCCTCTAGCCATAGTGATTTCCGCGGTGGTTCTGATTGCGCTATACACGAGTGTCGTATCCGTTGCCGTCGGCATAGTTCCCCCAAACGTTCTCAGTGAACAATCGTCACCGATCGCCTTTGTTGCACAACAAGTTTTGGGACCTGCCGGAGCCGTTTTGATCACCGTAGGCTTGGCTATTGCGGGTTTAGCGGCAACCAACGAGGCTATTCTGGCTCAGTCACGAGTTCTCTACGCCATGAGCAGAGACGGATACTTGCCTAAAGGCCTTTGCAAGATTCATAAGCGCTTCTGCACACCTCACGTTGCAATTATCGTCGGCGCTGTTTTCACTGTGATTTTCGCGGCAACTGGATTTGTAAACTTTGTTGTTTACGCCGTTAACTTCGGCTTCATAGTAGGCTTCTCTATCGTGAATTTGTCGGTGATTAAACTTAGAAAAATCGCGCCTCACCTGAAAAGACCGTTTAAAGCTCCTCTGTACCCTTTAACGCCTATCGCGGGAATAGCAGCTTCGATTTTTCTCGCCTTATTCATCGAGCCTTCGGTGCTGATTTTGGGCGTTGAGCTTATTATCGTGGCGTTGCTGGTTTACTACATCAGAATGGTAGGTCACCATCGCATTCGCATCGCTTTCGGAGGAATAAGCTTGGGCTTAGGCGCCTTTACAGCGTTTGTAGCATACCTATTGGGAACTAACACTATCGTGCTGTCAGGTGTCTCGCCAGAAGTGACAACGCTCGTGTTTTACGTGCTGCTTTTCGTCAGCATAATTCAGATTTTGGCTGGCGCATTAAACATGACCGTGTCCGACCGATGAAGACCGGGCAGCAGCAAGCTTAAAATCACCGCGTTTACTATTCTTGTTTCATATGCGACGCAAACGCAAAAAACGTTACATTGACGTTGAGCCTCCGACGATTGACGTAGATAACCTGGTTGTAGACACCACGCGTAAAGAGCGTTTTCAAGTTTTTGAAGTGTTGGCTTCAATGCGTAAGTACCTGACCGTTTTGCTTCTCGTTTCAGGTGCCTTGTCCACGTTTTTTTCAGTGCAGTTTCTCATAGGCGCTCAGATGTTTTCATCTTCACTAAGCGTCATCGCTTTAGCTGCTATGGGCTTCATAGGCGTAGCTAACATCGTTTGCGGATTACTTTTGCTGGGCTCTGAATAGCCTGCCCAATCGTTCTGGAACGCGCTGTAATTTTCAAAGTGTGCATAAAAAAAGACAACGCCGTTTTAGGCTGCGTAAAAATTTGATTGCCAAGTTGAGTCTAAGCCCGAACGACCAACATCGTTCAGCCAGCTGTTAACCAACTGTCGCCATTCTTCCCATTTGATGTAATCGCTTGGGGGGAACTTGAGCAGTTAGCCAATGTGACAACTGTTCTTTGCTGATGCGTTCCAGCCTGCTTCTCAACTTGGTAAATATATAGTAAGCCTTCGGTTTCATATAAAGTTGTTTGTACAACAGCGCATTAATTGGACATTTGTAAGGAGCTATCTTTTTGACAGAAACATCGAAACTAGCGCACGATGCCGTTGGTCAAGCGCTGAGAATGATGGGCGGTATTTAAGCTTCCAAACAACTTGATTTTCAATAGTCTATGGCGCGGATGTTTTGTGGGTTTATATATGGTGACTGTTTAAACATAGTGTTTGAATTTCAAATAATGGTTCGCCCATACCGTGGGTAAGGAAATGAGTGATGAACAACAGGGAGAAGTTTGAGCAGGACTTAACCACTTTAATGTCGCGGCTTACGATTGGCGTGGAGAAAGAGGTTGAGAACAAGCTAAACATGCTTAAAGACTGGCTGATGAACCTCCAAAGAGAGAACATTGTAAAGATCAACCATTCCGTCATGGAACTCGTTTGCGCCAAGCACCTCATTCTGAAGGGTTACGAGGTGCAGCTTGAATACCCGCTGACTGAAATCTTAACTTGCGACTTGTACTCCATAAAGTGCTACGGAAACCTCATAGTTGAAATAGAAACAGGCTTCATACCTCCAGAACACGCGTTAGACCCTTTAACCTACACGTCGGCGCGGTTAGCCAGCAAAATAATCAGGTACAGCAGTTTCGCCGGAAAATTTGCGTTAGGCATGCCGCCTCACTACATCCTGCCGTTTCCACATGCGTTAGCCAAGCCGCCACGGAGGAGAACCACTGAGGAGATAGAGACAATCAAGAAGCTCTGCGACAAATATTACCAAAACCCTCCAGTAACAAAAGAAGAGATATGCAACGCTCGCATACAGGAGATTTACATAATCGACGTTGACCAAGCAAAAGTTCAAGAGATCGATCCGGAAGCCTACATGAAACGAGCATTCAACAAAGACCTCATTTGTGATTACATGGTCTCTTAACCTTTGGGAGCACATGCCGCAAATGCCCTTTTACGTGTACATACTCCTCTGTACCGATGGAAGTTTCTACACGGGGTACACCAAAAACATAGACGCGCGGACGAGGCTGCATGCAAACGGCAAAGGCGCCAGATACACGAGAACGCATAAGCCTGAGCGAGTTGCGTACGTTGAACTTTTTGACTCTCGGGCGAAAGCCATGAAACGCGAAAGAGAGATAAAAAAGATGTCGCATCAGCAGAAGCTCAATTTGATTAATTCGCGAAACGCACCTGAATGATGCTTCCGTTTTCCCAGAGAAAAATTGATTAAAAACGTTTTACAACTACGCGATAGGTGAGTTTTACGCCAAAGAAGAAGGCAACATGGGTCGAAAAGCTGAACGACAGCAAAGGACTTCCTAAAGTTGAGAAGATCACGGATAAAATGAGCAAACGCTGGGGCACAGGCACTGTGGTTATCCCTGCGCCAATCGAGGTGGATGAGATGATGCGGAAAGTTCCCGTTGGAAAGCTCATAACGATCAACGAGGTTCGCGCCGCGCTTGCTAGAAAGCATAAAGCCACAATCGGCTGTCCCATGACCACAGGCATCTTCGCCTGGGTCGCAGCCCACGCCGCAGAAGAGCGCGAACAAAGCGGAGATAAAGGCATCACGCCTTACTGGCGCACCTTGAAAGCGGGCGGTGTTTTGAACGAGAAATATCCTGGCGGAGCCGAGGCGCAAAAGCTTCGTTTAGAGCGGGAAGGGCATGCCGTGGTGCAAAAGGGCAAAAAATACGCCGTTCTAAACTATGAAAAATCGTTAATTCAAATCTAAAGCATAAGCATCAACGCCAAGCCCGTGCATAAAGGTATTGCAATGTTGTCGTTTATTGGCAAGGGTAGGCTCTCGATTGCCATAGCAACTGCGGCGCCGATTAACGCCAGCACGGGCGACACGAAAAACGCGCCTGCCAAAAAAGCAAAAAAGAAGCCGGCGAGCGAGCCCTCTATGGTTTTTCCTTTGTTGAATGGTAACGGCTTTTTCGAGATTAATCCTCCGAAAAGTGAGGCGGTGCTGTCGCCCAACGTGAATATTGCGATGGAGGCGCCGTTCACTGGAGCAGGAAAAATTACTAGGGTTATCAGTATGCCTATGGCGAAGTACAGGGGCGCCGCGGCGAACCCGTACAGTTCTGCCGGTGACGCGGCGTTCCGCGTTATTGCCGAGATAACGGGCAGGTTTTTTCTGTTCATCCGTGACAGCTCGGATAGGAAGTAAAGCGCACTTACCACGCAAATCATCAATACAACTGGGTAGATGCCGATTAAGCCGGCAATAATTGGAACAAAAAAGCCCGAAGCGTGAATGGCCTCTCTTAGCATGCTATGCTTTGACGGGAGAGATCGCGGTTTCGGTTTGCCATAGATTATGGGCAAAATTCCAGATAGCTTTCCGGTTACAACTTTGTCAGCCTTGACGCGCAACACGAAATCTGGGTTGAAGCCTATCTTCTGCATTCCAGAGAGAAAGATACAACTGTTGTTCCTATCGTCTGCGACCACCACGCAATCTTTCAGGTCCAGCCCTTCAGCCGCTAGGATCTGCGACAGGACTTTGAATTTTCCATTAGCCTCTATGGCGTCGCCCCCAATTTCGCCTGTCAACGCGTCATCATTAATGCCTACTTCGATGCCGAAGGCGTAATCTGCTCCAACCATGCTGGCTAATTTCTCAACTACGGCTGTGGGCAGTCCTGAGCTTATCAGCGCGGTTTTGCAGTTCCGAATCTCAAGTTGGGCAAAAATGCTTTGCAATTGAGGCCTTGAAGGGATTTGATCGAAAATTTGCATGATCTTTTCGATTTTAACTCCCCGCATAATTTTGAATATTCGTTTTAACGCTGTTTTCAAAGTGACAACGCCTATCTCGTATAGAAAACCGATGAAAAGCATCTTCAGCAACTGGTAAGCGCCTAGGCTTTTGCCCACGTCGAAGATGAAGCGGTTTTTGGGGATCAGCACTCCTTCAACATCGAAGACTACAAGCCGTGGGTTTCTGTGTGGCTCTTCCAACAGTTTTCACTTCTATGTTTTTATGTCGTTTCCCCTGTGAACTGCATAGATAATGCTTTGTGCCCTAAAATGAGTTGCGATATTTGAAACAGCGAGGCTATCCAGTTTGACCGCAGGCGTATTGTTTGTCCTGCAGTTCTAATGGGCAGCCTCCGCCACAGACTTGCAGTTGAGGGCAGTCTTTACATTTGGGTTCCACGTACTCTCTGTTTCGTATTTTCGTTGCGAGGGGGTGATTCCAGATTTTTTTCCACTCATCCACGAGAATGTTTCCGAGGCTTTCGAAGTAGCTTTGGCAGGGGTAAACATCACCGTTTGGTCCGATGCACATGTTTATCATCGCCGCCGTGCAGGATTTGACGCCTAACCCTAGTTGGACAGGGTCAAGACGGCAATACTGCGTGGGCGTGTACCACAAAAACTTCAGGTTAAGCTGATTGGCTTTATCGCGAATTTTTGGTAAAAGTTCACTTAACGTCTCAATGGGCAAAGCAAACTCTTGGCTCACTCCAGTTGCCTTTCCCGAGTATATGAGGCTGTTGCAGCCGAAAGCGGCAACGCCAAGCTCCTTGATGTAATCAATGGTTCTTAGGAAATCAGGCGCGTTGTACTTGCTCAGTGTCGTGTTCGTGGTCACGTAGATTTGCGAGCGCACCGCGTTTTTTATTCCAACGACCGTTTCCTTCCAGCTTCCTTCAGACGCGGTCATCAAATCGTGAATCCTAGGCTTGTGCGACTCAAGGGTTACCTGCACGAAATCCAAGCCAGCTTCTTCAAGGGCTTTCACGTACGCTTTATCCTTCAGTTTCCTGCCGTTTGTTATCAACCCCGTGACCATGCCCCTGTTCTGGGCGTAACGCAGAAGTTCAGGCAAATCCTCGCGAAGTGTCGGCTCGCCACCCGTGAAGGTTAGGATGAAAACGCCAATTTGGCTGAGGCGGTCAATTACTTCTTTCCATTGGCTGGTGTCCAACTCTGCCGTCTCGTGGGGTCCGCCAGCGTAGCAGTGAATGCAGTCGTTCTGGCACTTGAAGGTAAGCGCCATGTCCATGCGCAACGGCGCCGAATACCGATACGAGAAGGGCTCCTCTTTTTCCACTTCGAGAAAAGAAACTGGGCAAATCTTCTCGGTTCGCGCCAGCGTGCTAATCGTGTAAACGAGTTTCTCGTAGTCCTCCTTTGCTTTAGCCTTGTTTACGCGGTACCGTCGGCGGATTTTCTTCAAAACATCGCTTTGAGGCATGCCTTGCATGAAATAGTAGGCGTATGCAGACGCTGTTTCGTTCAGGTGAAGCACAGTGTTTGCGTTTATCACCATGACTCCTCGCCTGTCTGGCTCGATGCGAAGCTGAAGCGACATTCCTGCAAACTCGCCCGTTCCGCGGTAGGTATAGCGCCCTTCAGGAATCACTGGCGGTCGGAGAGCTTTGCGCAGGAAACTCATTTTCAGCCGACACCTCCACCCGCACAAGCACAGGCACATGAAACACAGGCACACGCACAGGCGCACGCAGCACAAGCACAGTCACATCCGGCTTCGTGGCGTGCAGGCGTGTGTGAGGCTTTCTGGGGTTGCATGGGAATTATGGCGTTGGCGAATTTCTCTATGTCTGTTACGATGTTGCTTGAGGTTTTCTCCACGGCAGTGGCGATGTTGTCTGCGAACTGGGCGCCTGGGATTGTTGGGGGTTTGGCGGCTTGGGCGGGTGCGTCAACGTTTGGTGTGTACGTGGGATGTGGACTGTAATGGCGGTAGCCGTACCAGTACCAGAACCAGAATGGACTCGGCTCGAATGGGCGATCACGGAAGGTTGTTTCCGTGCGAGAGCGGTAATTAGGGTCTAGGAGAAGCCACAGCAACTGCTCGCCGTATGCCTTGGACGATAGTTCCGCAGTGCCGGCTTGCTCCACTTGCGACCACGCTTTCGTTACGATTTTTCGGTAATAGTCCACTGTGTCGCGTCGGCTGTGCCCACGCAGCTTCTGTTCTACCGTGTCCCTTAGAAACATCATAGTGTGCGCCAGTTTTTCTTCGTCGAGGGTCCCGTCGTCTTTTACGGCGTGGAGGAAATCAATCTCGTAGTATCGTAACGGGTTTTCGTCGGTTCCTGTCTTGTTCTCGAACGTGGGCATTATCCTAAGTTTAAGCGCGGGATTAGCTGATTCAACCCACACGGCTCTTTTTTGCAGTAGGCTGTAGAGGATTTCTGTGACAACCTGCGTCGGCTTCATGTCCAGCAGGTAAGACGCTTCAACCGCTGTCAAGCCGCGTCTTATTCCAAGCGTTTCCATGCTGACTTTAGGGGATGAATACTTGTTTTTTCTTGCTACTTGAATAACCGCTATGATTACGATAAGGGCGATTATCGGCAAAACAATCAAGGCAACTGTCTCCAACCCAAATCCTCCAGAAGACTGTGCTGGATTGTAGTTGGGCAGAGAACTTGCTGGGAAAGAAACGCCGAGCAAGTATTGTTCGTTTGGTTGAAGAACAGGTATCTGCCAGAAAACTGCAGTTCGCCCTTCCACGGTTGAGGTGCTGTTCCAGAATTTGTCAGGTAGCGTTTTAACTTTGCTGATGGTAACGTTGGGTGGCAGAACAATCTGCACTCGCACATCGTTAATGGGCACTGGCATCCATTGGGGAGCAAACTGCATTCCATAGTTGCCTGAGTTCTGGGTGTCGTTGTAAATCATTCCGGCAACGTTGGTGGTTACGGTGAACCAGATTGTGTTGCCAGCAGTTAAAGGCTGATACAAGTTTATTTGTACCTGATAGTTGCTTCCGCTGCTGCTGTCAGTTGCCTGCAGTTGATGTCCATACTGGTCCACAGCTTCGCCTATGGTGAAATCGCCTTTAGGTTGCCCAAGCTGCACGTAGTTGATGGCGTCTCCTGAAGTAAGCGTTAAGGTTACGTTGTAGGTTAAGTCGATGGTTCCGTCTTGATTTATGAAGATTTGAGCCCATTCATGGTCAAAACTGTACACTCTATTCTGTGCACTAACCAAGCCCACAGATAGCGATGCTACGGTTAATGCGAGTATAGCCGTCAGCAAGAGGGCTCTTCTTACCATTTTGGTTCCTCAGTAACCTCAAAGGTGGTGCCGCAATAGGGGCAGGTGGCATAGGGCACGCCTGAAACTATCTTGATTCTGTTTGCATCTATGGACGCTGAACAGTTTGGGCATTTGATGGGTACTGCTTTCATTTGTCCTGAAACCTCTAAGCGTTGAATGACCGTTTTCGGTTTACGCCTCGTATAATAAATGCCCACGATGATTGCCACTCCAATGACAAATAGAATTCCGCTTGTTACTAGTCTTGTGAGGGTTGCTTGAACTGAAGCAGCAAGCGCAAAAATGACTGCGAAAAAGAAGACAACTGCTACCGCGATGGCGCCTAATACCGTTATGGCTTTCACGTTTATGTGTGGTGTTGCATCTGGCAATTTAATTTTGCCCTTAAACGGCACGGATACTTCGGTTTTTGATATATGCTCCGCCCTGAAACTGAGTTTATATTAAGACTTGATACTTTACCGTGTTGGTGCGCAAAATTGAACAAACGCCTTTCACATGAAGATTTCCTTGAGTTCCTAGATGTAATATTTGAAGAAGGTCCGCTTGTGAAGTACCAGAACCCTGATGCGTGGGGACAGCCTTTACACCAAACCGTCTGAACCATCCGTATGTAAAAAATGGCACCACTTATCGATACTTCTAATCGATGCTATAATCTTTCTTCGAAACTGTCAAAGAAAACAGGGCAGCTCAGTGAAGCGGCTTGTTCATCTCGGCTTTTTTACGGTGAATAGCCGCGACG
>CAZWPI010000047.1:0-11009 GCA_964636055.1 uncultured Candidatus Bathyarchaeia archaeon | reverse complement strand
TTGGCTCGTTCCATGTCCCAGCGTTTGAACACTTCTTCAGCTATCTGCGGTCTCAAGTTGAATATGTCCTCAGGGTGCTCCACGTAAAGGTAAACCGTGTAATCTCGTTCGAAGGCGGAGGAGCGGGTGAGCATGTAGCTGGGCTTCTTCGGCAGCGTGTGAACGTGTCTCTCAAAAACTTCCTCGAATATCTCCGCGATTTTTTGGGTTGAAACGCTGTGGTCGAAGCCGATTTCGAAAGTATAGCAGTACAAGCCGAGTTGTTTTTCGTTTTGGTAGGTGAAGCTGGTTATGTCTCTGTCGAGAATCTGGAGGTTGCTGATGGAGACCATGTTGTTGCTGATGGTGAGCACCTTGGTGTAGTTGATGGTGACTTCTTTTACGATGCCTTCCACAGTTCCGATGCGCACGTAATCTTCAACTTTGAAGGGTCGCGCCGCTAGAAGGTAAAGACCAGCGATGAAGTTGCCGATGGTTTTTTGAGATGCAAAACCCAATGCGGCGCCGCCTATCGCGGAAATCGACACAAGCACTTCAGGTGACAATCCGCCGGCGCGGCTCAGGGCGAGCAAAGCGCCGATTAGGATTAGGATGCGGAAGGTGAGTACGAGGTTGTTGGCGGCGCTGGGTTCCAGTTTGGCTCGTTTGGCGAAGCGTGAGAGGTATCGGGTGAACAGTCTTTCGATGGCTAAGGCTACAACCGCTATGATTATTATGCTTATTATGGTGTAGAGGTCGATTCCGAACACGTTTCCGACAGTCATGGCTGAGAACCTGCTGATTTGCCTTTTTGGTTGAAGCTGTCTATAACCTTTTCGTGCCAAGCTCTGTTTGCGTTCAGTTTTTATACTTAAACTTGCGTTATCTACAATGCAAGTAGCTTTTTTGAACGGTTGTTTGATGCCGAGAAAGAAGGTAGCTGAAAGCCAGCCTGAGAAGAATCAGGAGAAAAAACTAGAAAACGCAGAGCGCCTCGCCATTGTTGGTCAGACGCTGACATGGTAGGCCACGATATCAACAACCCCTTACAAGCCATAGTTTCCGCCACCTACCTCGCTAAGGAAGACTTGGCTTCAATTCCACAAAGCGAAATAAAGAAAAGCATCATCGAAAGCATGAAAGAAATTGAAGAACAAGCAGGTTACATAAGCAAGATTGTTGCAGACCTGCAAGATTTCGCTAGACCCTTGAAACCATGCAGTGAAGAAACCGACCTCAGACAACTAATCGAAAATCTCCTGTTAAGCATGCATCTAGACGAAAAAATCGTAGTATCCGAAATCGAAGATGATATCCAAAACGTAAAGGTTGACCCAGCCTATCTAAGGCGCATCCTCACCAACCTGATAATGAACGCGGAACAAGCCATGCCCGATGGCGGAAAAATAACCATAACAGCCCGCAAACCAAAAGAAACGGTCCTTATCACCGTTGAGGACACGGGCGAAGGCATACCTGAAGACATAAAGCCTAACCTTTTCCAGCCGCTGTTCACCACCAAATCTAAAGGTCAAGGCTTCGGCTTAGCCGTCAGCAAACGACTCGCAAAAGCGATGGGCGGAGACATCACCTTCGAAAGCAAAAAAGGAAACGGCTCAAAATTCACCGTAAAACTGCCCACATGCTAACGCTGCGCTTTCCCCTTTTCATCTGGAACAAAATCCATCGAAATCGAATTCACACAGTGCCGAACATTCTTCTCCGTAAAACCCTCACCCAAAAACACATGCCCCAAATGCGCGCCGCAGTTGGCACAGGTAATCTCAGTGCGAACCCCATCCGCATCCACACTTCTCTTCACCGCCCCCGGAACCTCATCGTCAAAACTCGGCCACCCGCAGTCAGCCTCAAACTTGCTCTCCGAACGGTAAAGCGCCGCACCGCAACGCTTGCACACGTAAGTGCCCTTCTCCCAAAACGCAAAATACTTACCCGTAAAAGGCATCTCCGTACCCTTGTGCACGATAACGCGCTCCTCCTCATTGGTCAGCTTCTTGTACTGCGCTTCCTTCTCCGACAAAACACTCACCATCCCAAATAAACCACTCACCTTCGAAGTAAAAAACATTCGCCCAACAGCAGCACTTCATACCGAAACCCCAGTTACTCGAGAGCATGCCAACTTAGCTGGGGAAAGTTTTTATTAGCGTTTGAAACTTGAAACCGTCAGAACAGGATGATTCATGATGACCCTGGAAAAAGGAGATTTCATACTAATCAACTATACGGCTAAGGTGAAAGAAACCAACGAGGTCTTCGACACCACAATTGAAGAAACAGCCAAGAAAGAGCACCTCCACAAAGAAGGCGAGATATACGAGCCAAAACTCGTAGTCATAGGCGAAGGCTGGGTGCTAAAAGCCTTAGACGAAAGCCTAACAACCATGAACGTGGGCAAACCCCAATCCGTGGAGATTCCGCCTGACAAAGCCTTCGGACCCAGAGACCCAGAAAAAGTCAAACGAGTCTCCCTGAAACAGATCTTGGCGAAAGACGTCCACAACCCCACCATCGGCATGCGCATCGACTACAACGGAAAAATGGCTACCATACGCTCACTCGGCGCAGGCAGAGTGCTCCTCGACTTCAACCCTCCGCTAGCCGGAAGAACCCTTGTCTACGAAGTCACCGTAAACAAAAAACTCGAAGCCAACGAAGAAAAAGTCGTTGCCCTCATCCACCGTAGAATCCCCGTAGTGGAACCGGAAAAATTCAAGTTCACCATCCAAAAGAAAACCCTCACCATAGACATGCCTGAAGAATCCTTCTACGTTGAAGGCGTCCAAATCGCAAAAAGAGGCATAGCAATGGACGTGCAAAAGTTTCTGCCTGAACTGACGGAAATCAGGTTTGTTGAAGCTTTCAGAAGCGAGCCTAAACCTGAGCCTGAAGCGCCCAAAGAGCCGAAGCCAAAGCCCAAAGCAAAATCAAAGGCAAAGCCCAAGTCAAAACCAGCAGCGAAACCAAAGCCAAAGGCAAAACCAAAACCAAAAACGAAAAAGAAAAGCAGTTCACCAGAAACAAAAACCTAAAGCAGGCTTCTCACCCAAAAATCAGCGATTGCCTTTCCCGAGTTAAAACACCAGTTCGTGTTTTCCTCTTCCTCAGAAAATAAATTGCCCCAAACAAAATAGCGCCTCCCACGGCTACCGCGGCGGTCCAGAACCACCAAAGCATCCAAAAAGCGGTGCCCTGCGGCTCTACGGCAACGTTGCTTATGCGAAGCTCATCCATGATTCCGCCGAAATCGTGGCCAATGTAAAGGTCAGTTCCCTCCTTAATAGGACCCGTTGGGTTTTGCACTCCGGAAGTAACCATAACCTTCTCTTCTTTTCCATCCACGTAAATGTGCATGCCACTTGCAAGACTGCGAGTGAACACAACATGAGTCCACTTGTCTAAAGAAACGACGCTGTCCACAGTCACTATTTCGTTGTAACCCGTACTAGTAAACACGTAGCCACAGAGAGCCCCTGGCGGTCCAGAGGTCGCGTTCGGCGGCGACAGACCATTAATCGACAATCCGTAGACTCTGGCTTCATATCCAAGAGCAGGCACTCCGTAAACCACAATGTTGTTGTAAGTTGTGTTCTCAAGCGCTTCGACGTAAATCCACGCCTCAATCGTGATCGATCCGGCTATGTTTAAACTCGGCGATTCCGCCGCCCACATGTATTGAGGAAAATCAAAACTCAAAGCCTTGCCAAACTTTCCATCAACCAACTTCGGCACAGGCGGGCCAGAAAAATTCCCAGTGAGCGCCACTAAAACTGCGGGATTTTGACCCAACGCGTCAGGAGTAACGCCGTTTGGCTCAACTTCATCGAAGTGCCACAAAGCTCCATTTTGATTCGCGATAACAGGCAAGGAGGGTGGGGATTCGGTTGCGAAAATGTTGAAGGGGGAAACAAGCGGATACCTGTCAGTGTTGTTAGCTCCAAGAACATATGGCGTATCACCGATGCCGTCGCTTCCAGAAACGTTCTGGTTCGGTCCAGTCTTCACGTCAACTCCATTGTAGCTGCTCCAGTAGTTTCCGCCAGAAGGATAGCCATTATCCCAAATCTGGCTGTTGTAAGGTGCACCTGTATAGACTGGAATGTCGTTGTTTACGAAGTCGTTGTGGTAAAATTTATTGTTGCTGGGAGCAAAAGCCGGCGAAAGATAAACACCACATTCGCTATCCGCTACATAATTGTTGGAAATTATGTTGTTGTGAGTCTCGAAATATAGGCCCCAATCTCGGTTTCCCGTTATGTTGTTCCCGAAAATCACCGAGCTTGACGAAGCAAGTCCAATACCGCCAGTGTTGTTCTTAATATTGTTCCCGAAAACCATGTTTGAATACCCGTCAAGCGCTATAGCTGAACCGTTGTTCGCATTTATGTTGTTCCCAGAGATAACGTTTGAAGAACCTCCGTAAAACCGAATGCCATTTTCAATGTTTGCCGAAATGTTATCCTGAGAAATAATGATTGAAGATTTGCCCCCGCAAAAGTTGCCCGAGCCTCCAACGTAGACGCCAATGTAAGTGTTCATTAGGTTGTCATTGGTTATAGAGCAGTTGTCAGCGCCCACGTTAACACCCACGGCGTAGTCCGAAGGATTTGAATAATTGAGACTTTCAATGGTGAAACCCGAAATTTCAACATTGCCAGCCAAGACGGTAAACACGCTGCCGCCGACGACACCTCCACTCCCGATTACAATCGTGCTCGTGCTGTTCTCCCCTATCACCGACAAGGATTTGCTGACCACCGGGTTTTCGTGGTAGACCCCACTTTTGACGAATACTGTGTCACCTTGAGAAGCGTGCTGAATGGCGGCGCTTATGGTAGCGTAGTTGTCAGGAACAACAATAGTAGTTGTCGAATTCGCTTTAACGAGCACCGCATCCAACGGCACCGTAAAAAAGCACAGAAGAAAAAGAACCAACACCGCTGAGAAAATGGCTTTCATTCGGCTTCGCCGTTGCTCTCAATTTTTCCCTAATCGACAACTCGCTTTTAAGTATTCTTGTAGCGTGCCCAAAGGCTTCGAACGATTTAAAATTTGCTGTTTTCAACAATCAGCCAATCGCTGACTATTCTATTGTTTGAGTTACTTTTGCCACTTTTTCGCACGCTTCACGATCCAAGTTCAGCTTATGAAGAATGGTGTACCTTTCAGGTCGTATGGTTGCCGCCATTTCCAAGGCTTTAACCACATCCTCGTCTTTCACACCCAACTCACGCGCCGTTGTAGGCGCACCTATCTGCTTGAGCGTGTCCCTGATGCGCCTCCAATTCGCCCTGTAAAGATAAGCCGTCAACACCGAGCCCACACCGCATTGTTCTCCATGCATGGCGTGAGGGCAGTTGATCATATCCAAAGCGTGGCTGAACAAATGCTCTGCGCCGCTGCAGGGTCGGCTGCTTCCCGCGATGCTCATGGCAACACCGCAGCTTATCAACGCCTCCAAGAGCACTCGCAGACCCTCATCGTTTCCAGGCTGGATGAGCTCGGCGTTCTGTATGACCAGCTTCGCGCTCATTAAGGCAAGGCTGGCAGCGTATTCGCCGTAATACTCGTTCTTTTCTGTATGCGCCAGCCTCCAGTCTTTCACCGCCGTGAACTTCGCGATGGCGTCGCCGCAGCCGCTTATGACTGAGCGCCACGGAGCCTGCGCGATTACGTCTGTGTCCGCGATTATCGCCAAAGGCGCCTGCGCCATGATTGAATAGGGCTTGTCGAGTCCTTTGATGGAAGCCAGTGGACTTGCTATGCCGTCGTGGGACAGCGTGGTGGGTACGCTGATGAACGGGATGCCTTGACGTGACGCGCTCAGCTTTGCGGCGTCTATCTTGGTGCCGCCGCCGACGCCTATGAGGACGCGTGGCTTCCACTCCTTTATTCTCTCCTCAACCGTCAGAATGTCCTGGATAGTTACTGTTTTAACGAGAAGAGTGTCCACATTCATACCCGCTTGCTGCAGAAGGTCGCGAACCCTATCACCTGCAATCTCGCAGCTTGTCGGTCCTGCTATTATCAGCGCTGAACCGGTTAAGCCGAGCCTTTGCGCCACTTCGGTAACCCGCGTTAGGGTTCCTTTTCCAACGATGACCTCTCTTGGAAGCTGCATGTAATGGTAGGGCGCAGACAAATCAACCACTGTAGCGTTGCGTAGTCATAGATTCACTGGCACAAGGTTTAAAGCTTTTCGAATTCAGCCGCTATCCGCTGAGCTCTAGTGCTCACGAGAGCTACCCCCTCCCTTTTATAAAGGCTGAAACCCAGAGAGACCCACGTTTGCGCTTTGCGGGTGATCTGACTTTTGTCTGCAACAGCGTGTTAGCCTATTTGGTGGAATTGTTGGTCGTTGAATTCGTACAGCGCTTGATAATCAGATAGCGTGAGGAAGTCGCCCACAAGCGTTGCCCACCCGTTTTCCTGCGGCTCCAGATTGTACCAGCCTACCGTGTCCAAGTTGATTTTCACCCACGCGTGATACCCGTTTGGATTCTTGCCTATGACAACGTAAACGTCGTTTGAAGAGTACCCAGCCGCGCGGAGAAGCGAGCACAGGAGGATGGCGAAGTCTTCGCAGTCGCCTGTCCTTAAGCTAACGGTTTCTTTTCCAAACTGCCAGTACTCAGGAACCCCGTAAACATCATCGTCATGACGGTACTGGATGTTATCGCCCACCCAGTTTCTCAGCGCAATCCAATCCTTCACTTTCAGCGGCGCGTCCTTCAGCACCTCGTTCTTAAGCGCCACCAAGCTGGGTTCGCGGGGCGTGACGAACAGCTTGACAAGTTCTGGGTTGTCGCTGAAAGTCCGCGGCACATCTCCGCCGAACGAAAACGAGTACGCATCAGCAGAATCCGCGCAGGAAGCCTGCAGAGACACCACATGCAGCGAACCAGAAGCCGACACTTCTAAGGAGTAGTTGGCGCTGTCCGAAGCCGAAAGCGACGGAATCACCTTATTCGCCTGCGTTTCGCCATCAACAACTGCTGCAAGCGTAACATTCTCTGCAGTCGCGTTTCCCAGGTTCGAAACCGAATACGCAATGGCATAGAAGCCCGCTGGCGAATTAGCTTCATCCACGTAACCGTCCACTCTCAAAACCGCCTTGGGCGTCGCCTCTGGCTCATGCAGCGAAAGCCTGTCTAAAATGGGGCCAAGAAACAACCGCGTGTCCACAAAAAACACAACAACCACTATCAAAAGTACAATGGCGATTGCAGCAATCGTCTTGGAAGCCATCTTAACTTCAACTAATATTCACCCATCCAAACCATATAAACATTCAAGCCTCAAGGAGCTCCCAAAAAACCTATGTGCGGCTCAACCTATTATATAATTGGTGCTCGCGACGAAAAAGACAGCAGCGGCTTTCATCTCAGTGCTTCTACTCTCAGCGGCAGCAGGATTAGCTAACCTGGCAACGGCGAACCCCGACGCGTCCACGCCGCCGATCATCGCGATGCCCGAAGAATACATCAACTACACGATCACACACGTCAACGGAACATGGTGGGCGAAAATTGACGGCACATATCCGCTACACATCCTAACCGAATCGGATGGCGCTCCGTCTTGCGTGCCCCCCGAACTGCCGATGGTTTACCCCACTCCGCCAGGAACAACCAACATCCACGTGAAAGTTGACGAAACAGAACTCGAATGGAGCAACTGGCCTCAGGACACGCATCACACCGCTATCGGCGACTGGAACATGATCTACTGCGTAATCGCGCCTGTGCCAGAGCAGTTCGTGCTCAAAATTCACTATGAACACCCGCTGGAGCAGGTGAACGGAAGCTACATTTTCCTGTACGACCTGAACATAAGTCCTTACCTCTCGCCTTGGAGCCCCAACTCAACAGCTTATTTTACCATACGCATGGACGCGAACGCTTCAAACCTGCAAGCGTACACCACGAAAACTGACACGGTGTGGAACCCGATAAACTACACGTTAAGCCAGGAAGGCACTACGCAAATCGTAGCCATCCAGATGTGCTCCGAATACTCTAAGCCGCTGCTCGGCGACTTGGCAATCATGTTTTCTGACACTAAAGCCGGAACTGCAGAAGTCACATTAGGGATTATCCTTCCCCTGATTGTGATCGCAGCTTTACTGGCATTCATAATCTATAGAAAGAGAAAGCAACACCAGCAGAAAACCAATCCTCACTTACAGCACTGAAAACGAAAATAGTTGCTGCTTTGACTCAAATAAGAGCGAAACTGCTTACTTTTGCCTTCTGTCCCTTTAGGCTAAGGCGGCATCTGCTACCGTTTTTATCGGGTTTGCTTTTCGGGTATCCACAATTTTCTGCGCTTTTTATAGCACGGAATCTCGTATTCAAACAGCGGTGTTTTATTCACTCTGCTTTCTCCCAGCAATGGGATGGCTCAGTTTGTTTAAAACATTTTTCGACATGGAAGCCGCAATTTTGTGCGCCATTAAAATGCAGGCGTCTACCAGAAGCACGGGATACACTGCCTAAGCCTAAACTTCACACCCAACTCTTCAGCGACCGCCTCAACCTTGTGCAGGTCAACCTCGGGAACCGTTACGGCGGTGACTTCCACATCAAGCGCCGTCTTGGCTTTGCGGATAAACTCCAGCACCACGCCGTAAGCGTTATCAAACTTGGGCATGCAAACTTCCCTGTACGTTTCTTCGTCGCCCGCGTTGAGGCTCACGCTCACCCTGTCCACACCAGCCGCTTTCAACTCCCCAGCCACGTCCCTGCCTGGGTTAAGCACAAACCCGTGTCCGTTCGTGTTCACCCTTATCGTGAGAGGCTTGCCGTAGTGCCGCTTAATCCACCGCGTAACCTCTAGTAGGCAGTCGAGCCGTTCCGTTGGTTCTCCGAACCCGCAGAAAACCAGTTCCGCCCACCTCTTCGTGTACATCACTTTTTCAAGCTCCGCGGTCACTTGCGCTGCGGAAGGTTCCGCTTCCAGTTTGAGGTTGAAGCCGCCCACGCCTTTCTTGAAGTTCCTGATGCAGAAGCCACAGCGGTTGGAGCACCTGTTCGTAATGTTCAGGTATAGGTTGCTGTCAAGCCAGTAGACTGTTCTCGGTTTATCTTGTTGCATTCTGCCCATGCCTAGGACTATGGATGTACGTGGTATTAATGCGAATGGTTTTTGTCTGCCCTTCACCTTTATAGTGTTAAGTGAACAGCAGTGCCGTTGATTTCACGCTTTGACCCCTGGCGTTCCAGCCTCTGCACGTGCCCACCAAAGTTGACGCTTAACCCTTACAGCGGCTGCGACCACCACTGCGTCTACTGCTACGCCTCAAGCTACATCCCCCGCTTCTCCGAGTGTAGACCCAAAAAAGAGCTGCTCAGAAACCTGAAGCGCGAAGCCGCCAAGCTGAAAGGCGAAACCGTGTCCATCTCCAACAGCTCCGACCCATACCCGCGCATGGAAGCCACCGCTGGATTGACACGGAGATGCCTCGAAATCCTCGCGGAAAGCAACTGCCGAATCCAAATCATCACCAAATCCAACCTCGTCACCCGAGACGACGACCTGCTGAGCAAAGTGCCGTCAACGGTCGCCCTAACCATAACAACCCTTGACGAAGAAGCGGCACGCGTCTTGGAGCCGCACGCTCCGCCGCCA
Source organism: uncultured Candidatus Bathyarchaeia archaeon (assembly GCA_964636055.1). Classification (GTDB taxonomy): domain Archaea; phylum Thermoproteota; class Bathyarchaeia; order Bathyarchaeales; family Bathycorpusculaceae; genus SG8-32-3. The sequence continues at coordinate 1,379 of CAZWPI010000047.1, read as the reverse complement.
ACCGAACGCCTCAGAGCCGCAGAAGACCTGATAGGCAAAGGCATACCCGTCTCGGTGCGCATAGACCCAGTAATTCCTCTTGTGAACGACAAGCTCGAAACACTCGTTGCCGCACTCGCAAGCATCGGCGTCAAGCACGTGACCAGTTCAACGTACAAGATAAAGCCGGATAATTGGCGACGTTTCGCCGCTGCAATGCCCACGGTGGCGGAAAAACTGAAGCCCCTCTACTTCCAGCAGGGCGAAAAAATGGGCGGAAACACGCTGTTGCCCCGGGACTTGAGGCTGAAGCTGTTGAAGAACATACGCGACTTAGCCACAGCAAACGGCATGAAGTTCGGCGTCTGCAGGGAAGGCTTGGCGCAGTTGAACACGGCGGCGTGTGATGGCTCATGGCTGCTGAACGGTGAACCGAGGTGAACCGCTGTGCCCTCGCCAACTCGAATCATAATGCTGGCGGACTTGGATTATTTTTTCGCGCAATGTGAAGAGCTGCGGAACCCAGCGTTGAAGGACAAGCCTGTGGTTATAGGTGTGTATTCTGGCAGAACCGAGGACAGCGGAGCCGTCAGCACCGCCAACTACGTGGCAAGAAAATACGGCGTTAAATCTGGGATTCCGTTGTTCTTGGCGAAAAGGCGGCTACGGGATGTTGACGCGGTTTTTCTGCCCGTGGACTACGAGTATTACGAGCAAATCAGCGACAAGATAATGCAAATCCTGAAGGGCTACGCATACGCCTTCGAGCAAGTAAGCATCGACGAGGCGTATCTGGATGTCACGCAGAAGGCGCACGGAAGCTTCGAAGAAGCAAAACGCTTAGCGGAGCAGATGAAGGCAGACGCTAAGAGGCAGGTGGGCGTCACGTTCTCCGTGGGTGTAGGACCGAACAAGCTCGTGGCTAAAATCGCTTCTGACGCCGAGAAACCCGATGGCTTAACAGTCGTTCGCCCCGAAGAGGTAACAGCGTTTTTGTCGCCGTTGCCTGTTGACCGCGTTTTGGGCGTAGGCAAGAAAATCAGCAAGAAAATGCACGATTTAGGCATCCAAACAATAGGCGACCTCGCACGGTATGACGTGCAGAGACTCGTGGAGGCTTTCGGCAAAACCTCTGGCGTGTACTTCCACAACGCCGCCAACGGCGTAGACAACGAGCCAGTGAAGGAGGCTGGCGAAGCAGAATCCATCAGCCGCATCGCCACATTGAAGGAGAACACGCGCGACTTGAATTTAATCATGGAAAAAGCTGAAGAGTTGATTGGAGACATTCACGAAGAACTTGTGCAGAAGAACCTGAGCTTCAAGCAAGCGGGAATAATCGCCGTCATGACGGAGTTGACGGTTCGAAGCCGTTCGCAGACGCTTGAACAGCCAACACG
>CAZWPI010000046.1:0-11316 GCA_964636055.1 uncultured Candidatus Bathyarchaeia archaeon | reverse complement strand
CTATGTGCTCTTGTTGTAGGGTTCTCTTAGCTGGTTCGCACGCATGAAAAGCGCCGTTAGTTCCTCGTCACTTGCACCTTGCCGCATGGGCGTCAAAACATCGATCAAGTTGTCGTTTCTCATTAGGCAGGTCTTCAGTTTCCCGTCGCTTGTCACCCGCAGCCTTGTGCAGTGGGAGCAGAACTCGCGGTTTTCGGTCGGATGCACCACCTCAACGGTAACGTCGGGAAGGTGATAGATGTGTCGGTTATGCATGAACCGTCTGGTTTCGATCCTCACGGCTTTCTGCCGAAGCATCTCCTCATGCTCATCTAGGAATCTGTGGTACACCGAAAAATACTCTCTGGAAACGTTCACGGGGTCAAGCTCGATTAGCTGCAGTATGGTGCCTGTTTTCCGCGCGAACTCCATCATCTCGGGCACCGCGTCAACGTTGACGCCGTTCAAAATTACCATGTTAAGCTTCACGGGGTACAGCCCAGCAGCAACCGCGGCTTTGACGCCTTCCAGCGCGTTTTCGATTCTTCCATCAGTGAGCTTATTGTAGGTTTCAGCGTTCAAGGTGGGCAGGCTTATGTTTACGCGTCTTAACCCGCATGTGCGCAGTTCTTGGGCTTGGAAGCCGAGCAGGGCGCCGTTGGTCGTCATCGACAGGTCTTTCAAGTTTGGGGTTGCGGCTATGCCTTTGACTATTTCGCAGAGGTCCTTGCGCATCAGAGGCTCTCCGCCAGTCAGCTTAATCCTTGAAATGTCCAATCCTATGGCGATTCGGGCGAGGCGGACGATTTCGGCAACGGTCATTTCTTCCGTTGTGCCGCGTGCGCAGCATTCTTCGCCTTCTCTGTGGCAGTAGTCGCAGCGCAGGTTGCACCGCTGAGTTATCGATATTCTCAGGTTTAGAAGCGGTCGACCGCAGTTGTCTGTTAGAACCATCGTTATTCCCGTGCGTGCCTAACGATATGAGGCGCCTCGGGTAAAATAAGCATTTCGACAGAAACTCGCACAGCATCAGGGGAGCCTGGTATGCAAAACAGCGCCTTGCCCTTCGCCACGCCAGCCACCGCGCGGGACATAACCGCCGCAGAACCCACCTTGTCGTAGCTTAAGCGCCGAAAAATCTCCCCGAAACCAGGCAGCGTCTTCTCCAACAAAGGCTGGACGGTCTCGATGGTAATGTCTTTCGGAGCGATTCCCGTGCCACCGCAAAATATGGCAGCATCCAGTTCTGCGGAACCTAAAACGCTCTCCGCAGCCTCTTCAATCATGCGCTTATCGTCCGCGATTATCTTTTTGGATAGCACCCTGTGACCAGCGTTCTTCAGCAAAGCTTTGATAGTCTCGCCTGAAACGTCGTCTATGTCTTCGCCTTTCTGCAGCTGCTGATACCGCGAAGTGCTGCAAACAAAAACTGCGAATTTTAGCTGTTTAGGCGCTGTGGCTTTATGCTTTTTTGCGGTTTCGCTCACGCCGTTACACCCGCTTTAGTTTTCTCACAACATGAATGCCCTCTATTGCCGTAGACGGGTACTGCCCAGCCGCGTCCTTCTCGTACTGCTTCGTCATATCCCACACCGTCAACAAGCCCACGGAAACCGCGGCAAGCGCCTCCATTTCAACGCCCGTCTGCGCCTTAGTTTTCACCGTAGCGGACACTTCAACCGTGGACTCGTCTAGAACCATGGCTTCCACTTTCACGCTCGCCAGCGGGAGCGGGTGGCACAGGGGAATCAGGCTGCTGGTCTTCTTGGCGGCGAGGATTCCCGCGATTTTCGCCGTGTACAACGGGTCGCCCTTCGCGATTTTCCCCTCCCGGATAAGCTTCACTGTTTCGGGTTTCAGCCTAATCGTTCCCTTAGCGGTTGCTTCCCTGAAAACTTCCGCTTTGCCTGAAACATCAACCATCGTCAAAGCGCATAGACCTCCAAGATTTGATGTGTTTGCTGCTTATTTATCCTGCTCCCACGCCTCTATTAGGTTTTGCACCGCCCGCGCTTTGGGCGAGGCTTCGTTGAACTTGTACATGCGAATTCGCCCGTAAACCCTCTGCTGGAGTACGCCCTCAGACTCCAACAGTTTCAAGTGCTGATTCGTGGTCGAATAGTTCAAGTTAATCCTGCGTGCGATGTCGGAGACGTTAAGCGCGCCCAGCCGCGCGACGAGCTTGAGAATTTTCATCCTGGGTTTGGAAGAAAAAACCTCTTCAATATCCATGACGCTTCACGCTTACCTCTTTTCTAAAGCCGCACTTAATTCTTTCTCCAACTCGTAGGCGGGAACTGAGGGCAAAGAAACACGCGTTGACCTGCCACGTACGCCTGCTTCTGCGACTTCGGCTTTCAATATGCCTAACGCGGAGAGAAGCTGGACGTACTTCCAGAGTTGAGTGTGACTGTGCGGCTGCTCGTCGAATTCTTCGCATGCCACCGCGTAAGCCTCTTCGATTTCAGAGAGAGACGCGTAAGCCCTTTGATTTTCCTTGAAAAACCGAGCCGCTCCAAGCAGAAACAGTTTCTCATGAAGCCCCAGAGAAGCCAACTCGCTCCTCCGCAGCGTCGGAGTTATGCTGGACACCGCTTTCCGCACGCACTCAGGCGCGACTTCACCAGCGGCTTCAGCGTCGGCGTATTTTCCAGCCCGCCACAGCAGTTCGATAGCGAAGCGGGCGTTTCCACTCTCAGAAACAGCCAACTCAGCCACAAGGTCAACGACATCTTCAGGCACCGCTGAAGGCTCAAACGCCATTGCAACGCGGTCGTTCAAGATGTCCACAAGCTGGTCTTTTGGATACCGTTCCAAGCTGATCACGTTGCGTTGCAGCGTGCTCTTTGCGCTGGCATCTAACCGCTCTGTTGCTTTCAAGTCCCGCAGAATCCCGATTAGCGATATGCGCTGAGGCTGCCCCGCCCTCATCTCCTGCAGTCGCGTTAGCTTGTAAACGGCTTCCGAACCCTCTTGGTCGATGAACGCGTCAAACTCGTCCAACGTGAGTATCACGTAAGCGTTTTCTTCATCCAAAACTTGCATAAGAGTGCGCAGAAGCTCCTCAGAAGAGTAGCCGCGCCTCGGAAAGTTCGGGCGAAAAACCGCAAGCGCATGTTGCAGTATGAGGAAGAGTTTGCCGCGGTACTCACGGCAGTTAACGTGCACGTAACGGAGGTTCAGGCTCCGCTTTTTCGCCTCCGAGGTTATGTCCGCCCCGAAACGCTGAGCGAGGGCGGTTTTTCCAGTGCCAACCGCGCCTGCTATTATAACCCGCTGAGTCATCCTTTCTGGAAAACGTAACAGGAAATTGAAAAATTCCATCAATAAGCGGTGTTCTTTCTCTCTGTGAGGCAAGCGGCGTGGAACGTAGTTTATGTCTAGTTTTGCCTCGTCTTTGAACACGCTTTGATGGGGCGTCACAGATTTTTGACCTCAAACCTATTACTTTTTGGATAGTGTTATTCTTTTCTCTTGCCGAGCAAAAATTCTTTTTGAAACAAAAGCCTAATTAAGCAATTCGTAAACTCTATTTGCGATACGAAAAAATGATACCTAAGTACTTCTTCCTAACAAAAGGCGTCGGCAAGCACAAAGAGCAACTTCAAAGCTTCGAGTTGGCTTTAAGAAGCGCGGGCATTCACTACTGCAACTTGGTGAACGTCTCAAGCATAGTGCCCCCAGGATGCAAAATGGTTTCAAGAGAACAGGGCTTAAAGATGGTGCAGCCAGGCGAAATCACCTTTGTGGTTTTAGCCAGAAACGCAACTAACGAGCCGCACCGGCAAGTCGCTTCGTCAATAGGCGTAGCCATCCCCTCGGGCAAGAACCAGTACGGCTACCTGTCTGAGCACCACTCTTTTGGACAAACGGATGAGGCGGCTGGAGATTACGCGGAAGACTTGGCTGCAACAATGCTTGCAACCACAATGGGAATTCAGTTCGACCCAGAAACCGCTTGGGACGAAAGAAAACAGCTTTTCAAAACCAGCGGCATGATAATTAAAACAGCCAACATAACGCAGTCGGCAGCGGGGGACAAGAACGGTTTGTGGACAACAACCATTGCCGCGGCAGTTTTTGTGCCAGCAGAAAACGGCACACTTTTGAAAACGAGAAAAAAAACCCCTTAAATCTTTTAGTGTCGCTTGTCATTTTCAATTTTTTGAGTTATCACTTCTATTGCTGTCCTTAACTGAACCGTTTGTTGTGATAATCGTATTGTTGAATGTGATGAAGCCTTAACCGTAAAGGCCCGTATAAGCACTTTTTCAACTGATTCTGCGTTTTTCCGCATTTAAGGCAAATGGTTGATTCAAAAGATTTATTGCATGCAAGCTCTCTTTTTTCTTAAATGGCTTAGGAGTGGCAGAGTTGAATTATGGCGACGGGTGATAAGAACGATGATAATTTCATCTTACAAGTGTCTAACCTGAGCGTGGAGATTTCAAATCAGCCAATCTTAGATAACTTGAATTTCAAAATCAAGCGCGGCATTACTTTAGCCATAGTTGGCCCTAACGGTGCAGGCAAAACAACCCTGTTCAGGGCGCTGCTTAACTTGGTTCCGTACAGTGGAAAAATCGAATGGAACGGAAAAATGAAAATCGGCTACGTCCCGCAGGTTTTGTCGGTTCGTGATATACCGATTTCCGTGAAGGAGTTTTTGGCGTTTAAAAACGAGTCAGCGGAGGATATGAAGGCTGTTCTCGCCGCTGTCGGGTTGGACAGCGAAGTCATCATCGATAAGAGTCTTGCGACTTTGTCGGGCGGGCAGATGCGTAGGGTCTTAATCGCTTGGGCGATAGTGGATAAGCCTGATGTTCTGTTGTTTGATGAGCCCACGAGCGGTGTGGACTTGGACAGTGAAGAAGCCATCTACGGCATGCTGAGAAAGCTAACCTCGAAAAACAATATCACGCTGCTTCTGATTTCGCATGACCTGCACATCGTCAGGGAATACTCGGATTACGCGTTGGCTATTAACAAGTGCTTCGTGTTCTTCGGCGAATCCAAGGAAGTCATGAACCCAGCCACGCAGAAGCTGATTTACGGAGAGCCCATTTGCAGAGAATATGGTGAAGCGTATGTCTGAAGCGCTAATATTTAGCCTAATTGTAGGTGCCACTGTGGGACTTGCCGCCGGCTACCTCGGCTCAATCATGGTGCTCGAGAAGATGGCGCTCGTCGGTGACGCGTTATCTCACGTTGCCCTGCCCGGGCTTGCCTTAGGAGTACTGTTTAACTTCAATCCCCTCGTAGGCGGGTTCGCGTTCCTCTTCGTCTCCGCTGTCTTGATTTGGCACTTGGGCAGAGTCACGAAACTGTCTTTTGAAACGCTTGTCGGAGCTACGTTCACGCTGGCTTTGGCGATTGGCATCCTGCTTTTTGGAAATAACTTGGATGCGCTTGAAGAAGCATTGTTCGGAGACATAACCAAAGTCGGCGTTACAGAAGCCGTTGTCGCCATATTAATTTCGGTTGCCGTGGTTTCCTTGACGAGGCTTATTTACCGTAAAATAGTACTAGGCTTAATCTCTGAAGAACTGGCTACTTCAAAAGGCATCAGCATCGCCCGAACAAACCTCTTATACCTTCTGCTTGTCTCGCTCACCGTGGCTATAGGCATACAGATTACAGGGACCTTGCTGGTCGGGTTCTTGGTGGTGACCCCTGCCGCGGCGGCGAAGACCATAAGCGCCAACATGTCTAGGTACTTGACGCTCAGCTCCATATTTGGCGCGATTTCCGCAGTTTCTGGCATACTGCTGTCAAGCTACTTCAATATCCTTCCCGGCCCGTTGGTGGTGATTTCGGGAATTGCGATATTCGTGGTTGTAATCGTAATCAGGTGGCGCAAGAAATTCACTTTCTAACGTTAAGTGCAACCATTGCCCAATCACTAAAAATCAGAGAGGCTAATCAGCCATGTTGAGAAGTGATGAAGAATGAAGTTTGCTGGCAGAACAGCAACTGCTATAATACCGTATCCGCAAAACAAGATTCTTCTAATCAAAAGGTCCACGCCGCCCTTCGTGGGATATTGGGCTCTACCCGGCGGAAGAGTTGACCCTGGAGAAACGGTGGAGCAGACCATTGTGAGAGAAGTCAAAGAGGAAACAGGACTCGACATCACAGTGGTAAGCAAGATAGGAGAGTGCCACGAGCAAGGCGTTCAAGACGGCTTTGAATACGATTACTATCCAGCATGTTTCCTAGTGAAACGTGTTGGCGGAGAAATCAAGAAGCAAGAAAGCGAAATTGAAGAGATTAAGCTTTTCAGCTTAAACGCTGTTCCAGCGGCGCTGGCGTTTGAACACGCCCAGATGATTCAGGATTACCTCAAGGTGAGGAAAACAGGCGTCTAAGGGCGTTTTTGCGCTTTTTGATGACTGCCGCCGTCAGCAAGGTTGCCCCAATCAAAACCGCGAAGATGGCACCTGACGGAAACTCGGGTATGACGGTGTAGCTGTATAGGAGCCCTTGGTTGTCGATTACTGCTGAGTTGTTGAAGTTGTCGTAGGCGATAATCTGGTACTCCACGGTGGCTTGATAGGGCATTGGGGGTATATTGGCGCTGAAGGTACCTGCGACGGTCTGCGTCATGGAAACATTGTTCCATAGCGAGTCATTTCTATACGAAAGTGCGACTTCCCGTATTCCGCTGGCGTCGGAGACGTTAACGGAGATTTCCACCTTCTCGTCCGTCATAGGGTTTAATGGAGCCTGAAGAGGAGCACTGATAGTTGGCGGTGTCACATCAGCAGCTTGGTTCAGTTTGTAGATTTTGCCGTCGAAAGCGGTGAAGTAAAGCTCACTGTTTTCGTCTAATCCAAATGAAGCTATATTTAGAGCCGTATCAACTAGCAACGTGTTTACGAACATGCTTATGCCATTATAGCGAAGTGCCCAGATCTTTCCAGACCCATAATCTCCGTAGACATAAGCGCCATTAAGCCCTGTCAACGTTAAGCCACGATAGACGAAGCCGCCTATCACCGCGTTTCCTTCATCATGGCTGTACTCCCACACTGGCAGTTCTAGCCCTGTTTTGTTGCAGCCCGTCGGCGGCGAGTAGCATAGTGTGCCTTCCATTATATTCCAACCGTAGTTTTTGCCGTTCTCAACTAAGTCTATTTCTTCTCTTTGGTTTTGACCAACATCGGCTACCCAGAACGTTCCTGTGGCTCGGTCGAAGCTAAACCGCCAAGGATTGCGCAAGCCGTAAGCGTAAATCTCTTCGCGGTAACCTGAGGTGTTGCCAGCGAAGGGGTTGTCGGCTGGAATGCCGTAGTATCTCCCTGCTGATGGCGAATCCACGTCAATTCGCAAGATTTTTCCAAGCAATGAAGACTTGTTTTGAGCATTGCCCAATGGGTCACCCTCTGAACCGCCGTCGCCTAAGCCTATGTAGAGGAAGCCGTCATCTCCGAAGGCAAGCTGCCCACCATTGTGGTTCGAGAAAGGCTGATTCACTTCTAACAGGACAAGTTCGCTGTTCTTATCCGCTTGGTCGGGGTCATTACCCATGACGGCGTATCTGGCGATTATCGTTCTGCGAGGGTTATCAGCCACGTAGTCAACGTAGAAATACCTGTTTTGCCTGTAACGCGGGTGAAAAGCCAGTCCGAGAAGACCCTGTTCTCCGCCGAAAAGTACGCGATTGCGAATATCAAGGAAAACTTTGGAAGTGGTTGTGTTTTTCGAGTTTTCAAAAACTATAATCCTGCCTGCCTGTTCAATTACGAAAAGCCTGTTTGTTCCGTCTCCTGCGTTGGTAATTTCGTCTGGCTGGTTAAACGTTAGATTTGGAAAAGCACTCTCAACGCCGTATCCGCTCTGCGTCTGACCCGAAGCCTCAAGTCTTAACCCCGCAAAAGAGGCAAGGAGAAGGCTCAAAGTGAAAAGAAAAACGAAAAAGCCGAGTTTCCGTTTTACACTGTATCACCTCAATATGCTATTTCCCCTCTATCTCAATGAAGAAACATTCTAAATTTTGTTGGGCGCCTCACCACGCGCTTTGGGTATGTGACACTGTAATTTTAAAAGCGGCAGAACCTATTAAACCGTTGTAGTTGTGTGCTTGCAACCACATATTTTAGAGATGATGTGGGAAAACATGGAGAAATCTTGGCGATATCACCTGCTTTGATACCGCTATTTTTTATTTTTCAGTTTTTCTTCGATGAGCATCAATAATTCTTCGGGTTTTACTGGTTTAACCAAGTAAGCGTCTGCTCCCTCGTCAAGTGCTTTGACGCCACTTTCTAACGATGGAAAACCCGTGATCATGATTTTGATGGTGTGTTGCAATGGTTTTTTCATCTTGGCAAGCAGGTCTGTTCCGTCCATATCTGGAAGCCTTATGTCCACTAAAGCCAAGTCGTACTGTTTGGTGTCGGCTTTTCCTATGGCTTCCTTTCCTGTTTCCGCTGAGTCAATTTCGTAGCCGTTCTTTTGAAGGATACGAGTGAACGTTCTAAGTATAGACTTATCGTCGTCTACAACAAGAATTGTTTTAGTTGTTGCCACCTTTAAGTCTCCTTACTTCATTGCACCATACATCATGAATTTGCCAACTTATCTAACTGCGCCGTAATAAGTTAACGATCCGCTGTCAGGTGCTTATACAAAGCCTTTGCAGACCGTGCGCCAAAGTATGCCTCTTAAACTGTGTGGCGAACAAAGTTTTAAAGATTGTGCTACAAAGATATGTAACAAGCCTAACAAAAAAGTTAAAACTCAGGCTTCGGAAAGGTTAAGGCATCAAACGTTATATATATTTAAGCGTGTAAAACTATAGTTACTCCATGCAATGGAGTTTCTTGAGGGACTTGAAGGTTGAGCGAAAAAGACATAACGAGGTTTCTCCAAGTCCTCGGCTTGTCAAAAAGGGAAATACAAGTTTACATGTTTCTCGCTAAAAGCGGCGTTCAATCGACGAGTTTCGTCGCTAAAAGGCTTAAAATGGAAAGAGTGCAAGCCTACCGCACATTCAAAAAACTTCAGGAAAAAGGGTTCATAGAAGCAACTATAGAAAGACCAACACGCTTCACCATAGTTCCTTTCGAAATGTTGCTGGAAGCATTCATCAACACCAAAAAAAGCGAAATAGCCAACTTAAATGAACAAAAAGAAAGCCTTATGTCTACTTGGCGAGCCATCAGCGCGCCCGAATCTGAGCGCCCAGTCACGAAGTTCTCGGTCATCACAGGTAAAAAGAAGATTCACGCAAAAATGCTGAATATGATTGAGGAAGCCAAAAAAGAAGTTTTAATCTTAACAACTAGCCTAGGTTTGATTCAAGAGGACATCGCAGGAATTTTTGATGCAATACCACTGCCAGCTCAGAAGCGTGGTGTTAAATTTCAAATCATAACCGACATTTCAGAGGATAACCTCAAGATAATGGAGCGGATATGCAAAGACTTTGCCGTTGCGAATGCGGATGTTAAATGCCGTCACCTGAACTTGGATGCCAGATTTTTCCCGCGCTTTCTGATAAAAGATAAAGAAGAAGCCATTTTGTACGCGCCAATTGGGGAAAAAACCTCTGTTCTAAAACTTGAAGATGAAGGTCTATGGATAAACGACAGAATGTTCATTTCCATTCTCAAAGCCTTTTTTGTTCAAATGTGGCATACCGCAGTGGAAGTCTCAAGACGGCTTGATGAGCTGAAAAGCGGGATACCTATAGGCGAAACAGTCGTTATAAAAGACCCTGAGGAGGCTTGGGCAAAAGTCACGAAAGTTCTGGAAACCGCAAAGGAAGACATAGTCTTCATTACGTCGTCACAAAGCGTAAACAGCCTTTTGGAGAATGACCCATTCAGCAAATACTGCAATAAAGGCATCAAGTGTCGAATTATGGCTTCAATAGATCTGGATAATCTTGAAACAGCGCAGAAACTTGCACTTCGATACGAAATCAAGCATGTTCCAATCAGCTATTTGACTATGATGGTTGTCGACAACAAGCATCTCTTCATGTTTAAGAAACCGTCTTTGAGCGAAATGGAGAATGGGGCTGGCTTCTACCTAGTCGACACGTTTTACTCTAATGACCCGAGTTCAATCGAAAGAGTAAGCGAAATGCTCAGCGACATATGGAAAAGAGGCGTAGAAATTTCGGAAATAAGCACCCAAGCAGGCATGAAACTGCCTACCGTTGAAGCCGCAACTACAGAAAACGTGTCAACCCTCGTTGATGCAATGCTCAAAAATGGCGTTGCCTCCATCCTCATAACCGAAAACCAAAAGCCAATCGGCATAATAAGCGACAGAGAAGTCTTGAAAGAAATAGTTGAAAAACATAAAGACCCGCAAGAAACTCGCGTAAAAGACCTCAAGTACACGCCGCTGATAACGCTTGACCACGGTGAATCAATGACACATGTCCTCAAGGTGATGCGCGACAAGCGAATGGAACGCGTGGCAATGGTTAAAAACGGACAGTTGGTAGGCATGTTAACCGAAGATTTAGCTATGAAGAAAGCAAGTATGCCCTTAAAAACACCTGTTTCACAAAAATAACTCTTTTTCTTGATTCGCTCTGATGCGGCACGATAGGTGTCAGTGACGCGTTCATTTCACCGTTGAATACGCTAGGAGCTACAAAGAAAAAGCTTCGACGAAAGGCAAACGATATAATGTTCCACGCGGTTAACCATAACTGGTGGATAATCCTTTGAATTCCAAGCTTCAGACACCTATCATAATTGTAAACTTTAAAACATACTCAGAAGCCACAGGCCGAAGGGCCGTTGCGCTGGCAAAGCAAGCCGAAAGGGTAAGCAAAGAAACCGAAGTGCATATTGTCGTGGCGCCTCAGTTTGCAGACCTCTCCAGCGTGGCGGAAGCCGTTGAGATTCCTGTTTTCGCTCAGCACATAGACCCAATAAAGCCAGGCAGCCATACAGGACAGGTTCTGGCGGATTCAGTTAAAGAAGCAGGCGCGGTTGGAACGTTGATTAACCATTCTGAAAGGCAGATGAAACTAGCGGACATAGACGCGGTTATAAAACTGGCAATTGAAAAAGACCTCGTTAGCTGCGTGTGCACAAACAACCCAGCTGTCAGCGCAGCAGTTGCCTACTTGCACCCTGACATAATCAGCATCGAACCGCCAGAGCTGATCGGTTCAGGCGTTGCGGTTTCCAAGGCTAAACCTGAAGAAGTCACCAAAACCATACAGCTTGTCCGTAAAGTTAACGCTGAAGCGCATATCTTGTGCGGCGCAGGCATAAGCCACGGTGAAGACGTCGCAGTAGCGTTGAAGCTGCAAACGCAGGGTGTGCTTGTTGCAAGTGCCATCGTGAAGGCGAAAGACCCTTATAG
>CAZWPI010000045.1:0-11370 GCA_964636055.1 uncultured Candidatus Bathyarchaeia archaeon | reverse complement strand
CGTATCGCGGCGGTCCCACAACTGTTACGAGCCATTACAAGTATCGTTGTCGAAAGTGTCAAAATGAATGGGAAGACTATTAGTCGCATTCAGGACGTCTGTATGTGGCTATATAGATTATGAAGAATACACCTAAAAGCAACCGTGCATCTATCTATCTGAAATCGAGAGGTGAAAAGAAAAATATGCTATCGCGAGATTGTGATGGTTGTTCTCAGATGAAGGCGTGCAGCAAGCGCTATAGCAAAGTGGGTAAGGGCGGAAAAGTTTACTGCCCAGACGGCACAGCACATCTGGTGGATGAAGAAACTGAATGTTACGCTACAGGACTCTACGAGCATTTCGTAGAGGCATAAGTCTTCCGAACAGCCTAAATCATTTTTCTATTTACCTGTGCAAATCAATGCTTTCTTTTACCTAACGCCTCATTTCTTGATTCCAACAAACACCTCTCTTCCAGGCATCAAGCCATTCTTTAGATATTTCGATTTTAAACCCGCCGCCTGCATAATCCTAAGCGTGTTGTTAATCCCGAAGAGACCAAGTTCATGTCTGTCTACGAAGTATTTGGCGTCTTTTCCTCTTTCGGCAATCAGGATATGCATGCTCAGAACCGCTGTAGCCTGCCGGATTTTCGTAACGTTAACTCTCGCGATTTTAGCGTCTTTCCCGTCATAAGTAGTGATGCGTGGCTCACCACTTACATAGACCGATTTTGCGTGTGACGGCTCGATTAGTGCCAAGCCGCCTTTCTTGAGGTGCCTGGAAAAGTTCTGAATAGTTTTCTCTAGGCTTGCAGCTGTTTTCACGTAGCCGATTGAGCTGAGCAAGCACACAATCACGTCAAACTGTTTCCCAAGCCGCAAACTTTTCATGTCTGCTTCTTTGAAGGTAACCCCTTTCGCATTCTTTCTTGCAATTTTGAGCATGCTCTTGCTGATGTCAACGCCAGTGCATGAAAAATCGTCTTTCAGATGTTTAAGATGAAACCCTGTGCCGCAGGCGACATCAAGAAGCGAGTTTCCTCCTGACTCCGAATATTTTATGATTAGATTCTGTAATCTGACAGCCTCGTCTAAATAATCCTTGAAGGAATAAACCCTATCATAGTATTTTGCTAGCTGGTTGTGCAACAGTTGCTTAGTCATATCCACCATTATGGAGTTTAACACCTAAAAGTTCTGCGCCAAAAGTCGTTCCAACCAGGCGGTTCACCGCAAAAAAAGAGGGAGTTTGCGGGGTCTTGCTTTCCACACAGACATTAGAAGGGGATGCAAAGGGGTTAGTTAGGGTTTGAACGACCTTTTCTGGGGAAACTCAAGGCTCGCAAACTTCACACAGCATTCATCTAAAGCGCTTAAAAAATCAACGAAGAAACTACCAACCTGCGCCGTGCAGAGTGCGGTTAAAGTGAATTCAAGCTGTTGGGGAGGTGGGTCCTGCTTCAATAAAGGAGAAAAGGAGAAGGGGAGGGAATCGAATCGAAGTTTTTTGAAGCAGGATTCTCCAACGCTCACAATACTCCTTTTTAACAGGTAATAAATAAAAAACATATGAATCCAGAATCCACATTTTACGAGTTGAGCAGCAAAATTCAAACAGCCTTAAGAAAAAGGTATGGACAGCTGAATGGCAAAGGTCGTTTCAGCGGAGATTCTTCGCTTTTTCATAAGCGTTCGCCACGCCTTCACTGGTCAAAACACCGACAACCTTATCGGGATTTTCACGGTCAACAGCGGGCAGCAGATCGATTTTTTCTCTGGTCATAACCTTGTAGGCTTCAAGGATAGATTCATCTTGAAAAACTGAAAGGCACTTTAGAGGCATCTGCCCTACGGTTATGCTGCTTCTTTGTTCAGGCTTGACTTTCACTATCTCGTCCCAACTTACGACTCCTTGAAAGACGCCTTCTTTTTCGACCAGTGCATCGTGGTACCGCGCCTTGAAGATAACTTCCACGGCTTCTGCAAGGGTGGTTTCAGGCTCCACCGCGCCCGCTTCAGGCTGCATGACATCTTTCACCCTGACCATGGCTAACGTGGTTGAGACTATTGTTTGCTCCGCCTCTTCGCTTGCGCCGATGTAGATGAACACGCCGATTATGATAAGCCAGAAATCGTAGAGGACACCCACCACGACCATGCCTATGCCGAAGAGCCTGCCGATGTAAGCGGCGTATTTGGTGGCGTCTGAAAACTTCATCCGCTCAGCAAGCAAAGCCCTGAAAACTCTCCCACCGTCCATAGGAAAAGCTGGAATCAGGTTGAACGCCCCAAGAATAAGGTTCAAAACCGCCAAGTCTGAGATTAGGCTTCCAGCGGTGGCAAGTGAAGGCGCAAGTGTCGCGACAGGCACTTCAACCGAGATGAGCTGATTCAAGCCTAAAAGAACGCCGCCGATAACGAAACTCATGAGCGGACCAGCAATCGCCAATCGCCATTCGATGCCCGGGTTTTCCGGGACTTCCTCGATTTCTGAAACTCCGCCTATCGGGTAAAGAACGATTTTGCGAACTTTGATTCCGTAATGCCTAGCCACAACCGAATGCGCGAGTTCATGGAAAACGACGAACACGAAGAGGAAGAGGACGAGGACAAAAAAGTAGAGGTCTGGATAAAAAAGAACGAATACGGCACCCATTAGCAGTATGAAGGTGATGTGGAGTTCAATGGGGATGCCCCATGCAGAACCGATTTTAAAAGAATACTTCATAAAGTATGAAGAAAAAGCAGCTGCCTTTTAAAGTTGGTGTCATGGTAGTATCAGGAACCTGCGATCGTGACGATCACTGGCTTAGGATGGTTTTCTCTGCGCCGTCGGCGACCCATGATTGCTCCCGCTGCCGTAATGATGTTGGTGAGGATAATCACGTAGGTTACGATGCTTAGGAAGTCGTTGGCGAGAGGTATCTGCAGGTTCAACGCGATGATTGCCAGCGTGGCAGGCACGAGCCCTTGAGCGCACATCATGATTATCCCTCGCCGTTCGCTGCGTATTTCTGACCTGACAGTCGAGACTGAAGTCGCTACGTATCTGACGCCGAGAAGCACAGCGACCACGATAACCGCCGTTGCCAAGTTGCTGATAATCACCGCTGGATTAATCACAAATGTCAAGCCGAGAAAGACGAAGAAAAGCGTCTCCATCAGGAAGGAAATCTCCTCTTGGAAGGTTCCAAGCTGCTTCTGAAGCGAGTCCATGCTCATGCGATGCTTAGTGAGTCGGCGCAGCAAATAATAATTGCCTAATATTATCCCGAAAATCAGTACCGAAAGCTCACCGTTGCCGCCTAGTCTAGTCGAGAGCGTATACGTTACGAAAATTAAGCCCAGCGTCAGGACGTAGGTGAACTTCTGCTTCTGCAGGAAGTGCAGGATGTAGACCCATGCGATGCCGAGCAGGGTTCCTGTGGCAATGCCCACGCCGAAATCCTCTGCGATCGTAGTAAGCGCTGAGAGCCAGTTGCTCACACCCGTAGTGTAGGCGCCCACAAAAGCGAAGAAGAGAACTATGGAAAAAATGGTGTTCATGGCGCTTTCCAAGGTTAAGAAAGCCACCGTTACCTCCTCGAAATTAAGCGACCTAGAAAGAGGTATAACGACCGCGGCGGTGGTTTCACCCCCTACCATCGAGGCAAAAATAAAGGATTGCAGAATATCCCATCCTATGAGAAGATTCACCAACAGTCCGATGATGGTTGTGCTTGCGAGAACGTAAATTGCCACCTGAATGAACGCTCTGCCGCCGCCTCTGATGGCGGCATCAAATCTGGTGTCAAGTCCTCCGTAGAAGAGAACCATGAGGAGAGTTAACTCCGCGAAGATGGCAAGCGCCGGAAGCAGCGGATCTCTCGGAAACACGTTTAAGATTGGTCCCAAAACGATTCCTATAACTATGAGGAAGATGAAAAACGGTATTCCAGTTTTTTTGAAGAAAAGGTCTCCCAAGAAGCCGATGATCAAAATGACAGCGACAACCGTAAAAACGAAAGTGGCGTCAATCATCAACCATGCCTCTATCGACTTTTATGGCTTCTGCTCTCTTAGGCTTTGTCCCTATTAAATTCTCCCGATTGATCCATGTTAACGCTGGGATAGGCTTCACCTGCCAACCATTCTCGTCTGCTTTTCAAGTCGCTTGCGAAACGAGAGCAAGCAACTTCAGAAAGAGAGCGGGGTTCCTTAATTTCTGAAGCCTCTTGGGAAGAAAAACTGCAGCAAAAAAATCTGAACTGGATATTTGGTAAAGGCGGCTGGAAGGGTTAGGAATTCTTCTCGCTACTTTCATTTGTCTCTTTTCTTCGACGTAGACTACCGCTGCTGCAAAGGTTGCAACTAGAAGAATTGACAAGTAAACATACTGGGCGAACATTCCACTATCATTAGTTGTTCTTACATTGCTCTTGGGGGGTTGTGTGATGTTATTAAGAGGTTGGACTTTCAAATCTTTGAAAACTACTGCGTTGTCTACGTTATTTGTTATTAACATTACCATTTCACTGCTGTTCATTACATCGTACGGAGTTACCGTACTTTCCACGAGAGTGCCATTTGTGTTATAAAAATTAGCAGCTATACCGTTCTCAGATATACTTGCTGTGACCTTATACCACGTGTCTTCTTTTATGTTCTCAGAAGCGTTAATGAAAGCTGTATTGCTTGCATTATCTTGCCGTATGCTAGATAAGTCATAATCATTCAATGCTCTAACGTTTAGGCTGTAATTATCTCCGCCATTATTTTGAAAAATAAAGCAAAATTGATTGTATATTGTTTGATTCAAATCATCTGGTAATCTAAGAGGCACCAAATAGGGTGGTACATTTACTGGTACTGTAATCGTTTGCTCAGGTATCTGTATTGTTTTGGTTTGCCTGTTTCTTCCCGTGACTATTGTTAGTTCGCTTGTCGGTATTGTTATTGTTTTGGTTTGAACGTTCGATACTGCGTGCCCGGCTTGCAGTATTATAAAATCGTAGCTAAATGAAACATTCTCCCCCAAGGGGATAGTGAGAAAATCGTTAACACCTTGCATTGGGAGAGTTGCATAAGCGGCAGTGCTTGCTTGTCCATATATATAGTTATAGTCGCCTCTTTGAAATTGGACAAATGATTCAGGCCCGATGAAAACTGTAAGTGTTTCGCTGTCGGAACCAGCATAATTTGAGGCACCACTCCAGCTTGTTCTAATGTAGTATGTACCTGTCGAAGTGAAGTTCAAAGTCAAACTATAGCTGCCAACGCTATCTGTAACTGTTCTGAAATAATCATCAGAAGATCCGTTACAACTAACGTATATAGCAACGCTTTTCCCTGAGTACGCTGGTGAAATTGAACCTGAAATCGTAAGAGCACGCGTGTTTTCTTCAATGCTTGATGGTGCTTGAGACAGATTTACGCTTATGGAAGAGGCAAGTAGAGGAGTGCCTACACTTGATGAAACCTGTACTGGTGATGATTGCTCAGTGTTCTCAAGGGGAATAATTACAGGTTTTGCGTTAGCTAAGAATTCAGATTGATCTCCAACCTTCCAGTCTCCGGCAGAAGTAGCCTCAGCTGTCCAGTAGGTTTTATTGTTGTAATCGAAACCGGTGGGCGTCATCAACAAAGTGTGATAGACTGGTGTGTAGGGTAGGTAAACTCCGACGTTCATGTGACCAGGGTTTATCCCAGTATAATGAATCAAGACAACATCTAAGCCTCCAGCCATCATGATAGAAGCCGCAAGTAGTGACAGCCCAACGCAATCTCCAGAATTGTCCGCAAGAGTTTCAACAGGATATTTCGGATCGCTAATGGCGTATGGAATTTGGTGGACCAAATTTAACACGGCGTCAGCAAACTGTTCGTCGCTGTAAGGCAGATTGCGAGTAACTTTTTGAATGGCCTCTGCGATGGGTTCGACTGCTTGAGGTGTTATGAATTTTTCGTAATCGCTGTCACCATATACTGCGTGGCTTGCGTTATTATAATAGTTATAGAGTGAAGGCAGTATAGAAACATACAACTTTTGGCTGAAGAAGCTATATTGAGCTTGAAAAATATAGGTTTTTTCGTAGTTGCCTGCTATAGAGGTAGGTGTTATGAAAACTAGTAACAAAATGCTGATGAAAAGTATGCTGGCTTTACGATACTCAAAATGCATACAAACCCAGCATGATATTTTTATATCTTTTAAGCTAACGCACTGTTCAATTTATATTTTTGCGTTTCCGTGCTTAAAGCAGTGTCTTTTAGTTGCGGACGAATAACTCATTCCGTTTATTCTAAATTTACCTGATGAGCTTTATATGCCCTGGTCTCATCAGCCCTCTTCTGCAGCCATTTATTCTCGGTACGCAAATCGCTTCTTTAAGCAATGCCTACAAGCAAGACTTGGCCAAACGATTCTGAGCATATTGAAAGGAATCGGCAGTGAAAGCCAGCTTTTAAACAATTTGGCCTTAATTGAACGACTCCCACAAAATCAATTACGGCTTTCATTCGTCCTAGGTCTTCACTTTTCTTGCAGGATATTTTCTAAACCGCCAATCAAATACAGCATCCGACCTTCCTGAAAACTTGGTGATAACTAACGTAGATTATGGCGGCGCTGATTCACAAGTATGGGTTGCGATTACGGTAAACAATACTGGCATTTCAAATGTAAATGTCGTTAAACTCTTGTTCAACAACGTTAAGCAGTCTTCAGTTAGCCCTTCGTTGCCGATAGCGCTTGCGCCAGATGCGGGTGCCGTAATAAACGCCACTATCGACATTACTGAAAGTGAATATCAGACAGATGCTCTCAACATAGATGTTGTTACATCAAAAGGAAACACGTTTTCAAAAATTTTTACCCAATCTCTCACAATTGGATTCATGGGATCTTCATCTGTTATCATTACTGACGTAGCGTTTAACATAGGTACCTCCAACACAATTTGCGTATCGGTAAAGAACACTGGTACAAAGTCCGTAACAATAAGTCAAGTAAAAGTGAACAATGTAGCAGCTGCAATTACTGGTGGCAACATGACGACCTCGGCTGCAGGTGGCATCGGAACTTTGACAATAGAGGCAAATTGGGTTTCTGGAAATCCATACAAGTTTGACCTAATCGACACTAGCGGGCAAGTAGTTGGCTCATATCAAGCAACTGCTCCCTCATAGATTCCCTTTGTTTACCTTAGAACTCGAGGGATATGTAAGCAGGATTCACAGGTTAAGCAAAAGATGATTTTTGCTGACGTATTCCATTAATACCACAATTACAAAAAATCACTAAAAATTACTAAAAGTAATCAATTTGCTTTTTCAATAGCACGGTTGATGGTGGGGCTGGCCGGATTTGAACCGACGACCTTTACCCGGAAACAGCGCTTGTCTGTCCCTACGGGTTTCTCTAAGACCGCTCCAGAACTTCGTCATCCCCGAAGCGGGTCAGCAAACCCGTTGCCTGCTTTCTGGAGCCCGTCGTCATACCTGTCTAGACTACAGCCCCACCTAGACATGAGGCATTAAGTTAACTGTCAACAATAAAAATATATGCGTTATCATCCCCCCACACAACAAGCCTTGAAACAACACCCGAAAACATCAAAATCTAACCTGCGAGCATAGCAAAAGCGAAAGGTTAATGAAGGAACGACTGTGTTTATTGCTAGGTTTGCCGGCCAGAGGGTGCGGGTCCCACCTGATCCCATTCCGAACTCAGAAGTTAAACCGTGTTCCGTTCCCAACTGTAGTGTGGTCTTCGGCCACGTGAACTTGGGAAAGCTGGCAGCCTACTTACATGCTTAAATTTATGGGGAGAATTGGCTAAGCTTTATAACGAAGTGCTAATAGTTTTTTGTGGAGTGATTAGAAATTGAGCTTGGTCCCAGGAAGCGACGTAATAACCCAAATCATAAGCATATTGTTCTACGGGGTTTTCATAGTATTCATATTTTACGGGCAAAGAATCCAAATGTACGTGATGATCCGCGAAGTCGAAGGATCACTCTACAAGCTAAAATACATAAAAGAAGAAGGCAGAAAAATCACCATAGAAACCATAAAAGAAATCGGCAAGCCACAAACCGACCCCACACCACGAGTTGACCGCTACTTAGAATACTTCACAATCTCACCGCAAAGCATGGACCCTGCAGGCATAGTCAACAAGCTTGACCACATCCTTGACATAAGAGACACTCGACTTAAGGATGAAGTGAAACTCATGGCGCCTGCAAGCGATGAAGTCCAAGTGAACAATTTGGAAAATACCTTGGAAGCCGCAATGGCTCTGAACTTCATCTACAAAGTTGTACGGCACTACTACATTCAAGGCAAAAAAACGCTAAGCCTCTACATCATAATGCAGCTACAGATGATACTGCCTCTGGTTATGAAAGAAGCCGAAGCATACGCCAGCGCACTAAAAGCTTTTGCATACGGGCAACCCATAGGCGACGGCGCTGGGCCATTGATGGCTGCAAAACTAATGCACGGGTACGAAACACGCAAAGTGCCGAAAGACTGTGTCGTGGCAACAGTGCCCCTAGAAGGCCGAACCGCCTTCATCATAAAAGCTGAGGGTCCAGGCGGAAACGTGGGCAAACCCGGCGACGCGGTGAAAGCAGTCATCGACGAGAACGACGGAAAAATTGCTTCCGTAATAATGATTGATGCTGGTTTGAAACTTGAAGGTGAAATAGTCGGCGAAGTCGCTGAAGGTATAGGCGCAGCAATCGGTGGACCAGGCGTTGACCAGTACAAGATAGAAGAGGCTGTTGTGGAACATAACATTCCAATTAACGCTGTAATAGTCAAGGAAGACATAGGCGACGCGGTTTCTCCGATGCGAAAGGAGATTTCGGATTCAGTCGATAAGGTTATCGAACGCGTAAAAAACGTTATCTTGGAAAGAACAAAGGAAGGCGACAAAGTAATCATCGTCGGTGTGGGCAACACCATCGGCATCGGACAGTAGGAGAGAAAGAAGAAATGAGTGAAAATCAATCATCTACATCCACCAAAATCTCAACATATTTGGTAATGATCGTGCTCATAGTTTTAGCCTTATCAACAGCGGCTCTAATCTGGTCTATTAGCGCTTTTATTGAAGGAAATGAAATTGTAGCCGGATACCTGCTGGTCATAGGCTTCATCGCTATGGGCCTGTCGATTTACGTGCTGTTCCAATCACGGAAACGCGTGGCGAGCATGAAAATCGAGGCTCCAAAAGTCATGACTACAGTCGAATGCAGAAAATGCGGCATTAAAAATGTCAGAGAATTCCAGCGCGGTGACTTCGTATACAAAGATCTTGACCCCTGCCAAAAATGCGACGACAAAATGATTATAACAGCCATCTACAAGGAAGTTAAGGAAAAAGAGAAAACTTACGGCGTCTAAGTTAATACTTCACAGCCGTTTTCTGTTATAAGCACCGTATGCTCAGCCTGAGTAACAGGTTTCCTGCTAATTTCAACGAATACGGGATAGCCCATAATCGCTTTAGACCTGCGCAATTCTTTGAATGCTTCACGGTGCTTGTCCTCAGATACAACGCCTTTTAACCAGCGTTCAGCGAAAGGCAAGGTTACAAAATTATCTTCAATGTACTTCAGAAGCTGCTTTGCATATGGATTCTTAACAGACTTGGCTTTGACCAAACGGAAAATCGTTATTTCTGAGCTGTTTTCAACACGGCCAACAGCGTCTGGAAGAGTGACGAAAGGCTCTATCGCGTAAACTCCGCCCGCTTTGACTTTTCCGAAGGATATTTGCATAACGTTGGGGATTGAGGTTCCCGCATGAATTAAGTATCTTCCCACGGAATGGCCTGTTAGATTCGAGATGGGTTTGAAGCCGCGGTTCCTTATGGTTTTTTCTATTATCGCACCAATCTTTGAAGTAGCCATATCTGCGTAAATGCTGTCGATAGCCGCTGCTAAAGCGTGCTCCGCAGCACTCTGCATACTCCTGTACTCGGGGTCAAAGCAGACCGTGCACGCAGTGTCTGTCACGTAACCGTCCACGTGGACGCCCATATCCACTTTCACCACGGCTTTTTCTGGAATTTTTCGTTCATCGTTTGGCGGTGAAGTGTAATGCGCGGCTACCTCGTTTATGGAAACGTTGCAGGGAAAAGCTGGCTTTCCACCCTTTTCTCGTATAAGCGCCTCAGCTTTCTCGCAAACTTGCAAGATGGGCATGTTTTCGCGCACGTAATTTCTCATTTCTTCTCGGGTTTCACGGAGAATCTTTCCTGACAATCGGAATTTTTCTAAGGCGTCTTTATCGTAATGGCTCATGTGTTTCACTTCGCTCTTGATGCAGCGATTTTTGATTGAAAGATTGTCAAAGGCTCAACTTAAGTTTTAGTGTCGAAGTTCCGTGGAAAGTGGATTGCAGTCATTGAAAAAACAAATTGATACTTTCCAGTTACTTTTAGTAATTTTTGGTGACAATGTGTCCTGTTGAGCATTTGCTGCAGTTAAGGGAAAAGACTTCGTGGTTAAGGCGTGTAGAGCCGTGAATCAAGAGTTGCAAAAACGTTTCCTCCCAAGTGGAAAAGCATCCGCGCCTTGTCAACATCGTACTTGTCTGTGAAAACGCCTTCGTTTGCGTAGGCTTCGATGATTTCGCCGACAAAAACGGTGTGGTCGCCAGTTTTGAATTGACTGTGCAGTTTGCATTCTAAGTGGGCTATGCACTCTTTTATTATGGGCGCTTTTACCTTTCTGGCTGGCACTGGCGTCAGGCGTGTTTCGCTGAACTTGTCGTGGTTTTTGCCGCTGGTTCTGCCGCAAGCCAAAGTTTCCTTGACTATGTCCACTGTCGGGATGTTGATTACGAATTCTTTTGTTTCCTCGATAAGCCTATGCGAGTACTTGTTCAGTCCCATGCTTATGGCAATTAAGGGGGGATTATTCGAAGTGGGCATTGCCCAAGCTAAGGGCAAAACGTTTGGCTTTCCATTTTTTCCAATACAGGAAACGAGAACCGTGTGCATCGGGTGCAGAAGCCTGTAAGCCGAGGATAATTCAACGCTGATTTTTTCTGGCATAAACGGCACCTTAACGATTTATGTGGAGTTTAAATAGGTGGAGACGCCTTCAGCGCTATTATCCCTTTTTCTTTTCGGTCGGGATTGAGTTTGACTAAAAAGTTAGTGTATTTCTGTAGGACGTTTTCATGGGTGTTGCATAAAAACTTGCCCCTTTTTTGGGCAATGTGTTGTACAGGTTAACCCTTAGGCAGAAACCGAAACAGATACAAACCTTGATTATTCGAATTAGAAAAGCATGCACTAAATCGAATTTTCCAACAATGGTTGCTCAGGTATAATTATTTTAACCGTTTTAGCTCTGGGTTTTTTTGTTTCTTCTTTTCTGTTTTGCTT
>CAZWPI010000044.1:0-11475 GCA_964636055.1 uncultured Candidatus Bathyarchaeia archaeon | reverse complement strand
GGCGCGCCTTGTCGAGGTTAACGTTGTCCGGCCAACTGCTAAGAGGCGGGAAACGTTGCGCTCCCCCGGATACACCCCCGCGACCGTCGCCCTTGCGGTAAGTGCCTGCACTATGCCACGCCATCCGAATGAAGAGGCCTCCATAGTGACCGTAATCAGCCGGCCACCAATCCTTCGAATCGGTCATCAGCGCATAGAGGTCCTTCTTCAGGGCCTCAAAATCGAGTTTCTTGAATTCATCAGCGTAGTTGAACTCCTTGCCCATCGGATTGGACAGGGGAGAATGCTGATGCAAAACATTCAGGTTCAACTGGTTCGGCCACCAGTCTCGGTTTGACTTACGCGTGCGGCTAGTAAGTCCCTTTTTATCATTCAAAATAATACAACTCCTTGATTTGTGGTAAGGTGTTTTTCTTTCATCTTCAGAAAATCTCCTTTTCGTCTACTATAGGATAGCGCAAAAGGTTTATTTAAGAATTGTTATTATCTAATAACCTATATGACCACCTATCTTAAATCAGACGCCTCCACAATTGAAGCTCTGCGCAGCAAGGGTTACAAGGCAACCCCGCAGAGAATAGCCATCTGCCGAATTGCGCTGAACAGTAGAGCCCACCCTTCAGCTCAACAAGTGTACGATGAGGTTAAGAAAATACATCCGACGGTTAGTCTGGCGACGGTCTACAAGACTTTGGAAGTACTCAGGGACCTAGATTTGGTGCAGGAGATTAATTTTCCCAAAGGGCAAGCGCGGTTTGATTCTTATATGAATCCTCACATAAACCTGATTTGCTTGAAATGTGGCAACATCACAGACCTAGACGATACAACTGTAGAAGAAATAACGAGGAAGGTTGCAGCAGCCACAAAATTCAAGCCGACTGGGCAACGCATGGATGTATATGGGATTTGCCAAAAATGCAGTGACACCAAATAACGAGGTTAATTCACGAACAGTTAATTCCCTTGAGCCACTCGTGCCAAAGTCTTGGACACAATTTTATGGACTCACTTTACGCGGACGGTTGATTAAGCTCTTTCGGGAATCATCGCGGTTATAATCAATAGTTCACCCCTAAAAAACGGGGGCTTTCTGGTGATATCTCCATTTGCCGTTGGTTCGCACTCAACTTGCGACTTAGTTGCCTCTTAGTGGTTTTGCCTCCGACCTCTTTTGGGTTCAAATCCCACCGAACTTGCTGTTTGAGAAATAAAGTTGACGAACGTGTTTTTACTAGTAAATTGGGGTTCGAATCCCTTCCCCGGCACCATTTTAAAATTTAGAGTTTTGAAATAGATTATCTGAAACGCTTTGGTCAAGATATAGGCATCTGATTATACTTTGATGAGATTGCAACTCACGGTTCTGTGAGTCATCAGCTCCTATGCAAACAATCGTTTGCAAACACCTGAAATATCGGTCATACAAAAAAGTTTTTTTATTAAATGCTTCTGTACTATCATTTGGTTGCGTTTTTGTTATGAAAGAGTATGACCTAATTTTGGTAGGCACCGGCTCTGGCATGGAATTAGTAGAGGCTATGACTCAAGAGAACCCAAACCTACGCGTCGCGGTGATAGACAAAGATGAGCCTGGAGGAATATGTCTTACCAGAGGCTGCATTCCGTCCAAGCTTTTGATTTACACCGCTGATATAGTAAGAACGGTTGAAAAAAGTAGCGAATTCGGAATTCACACCGAGATTAAGAGTATTGATTTTAAAGCTATCATGGAACGGATGCGTTCAATAATAAACCGCGACATCAACATGATACGAAACGGGCTTTCACACTCGGAAAACATAGACTACTATACCGACCAGGCTGAATTCACCGCTCCATACACACTTAAAGTCGGAAACGAAACAATTACCTCAAAAAAGATTTTTTTATGCACAGGGTCAAGACCCTCAATCCCTCCAATAGAGGGTCTCCTAGAAACAGGGTATTTGACAAGCGACACCATTCTCAAGATAAGTAAGCTTCCACAGAGCATCGCCATTATAGGCGGAGGATACATAGCTGCGGAATACGGGCATTTCCTCTCAGCTATGGGTTCAAAAGTCACCATAATAGGGCGAAACCCGCAGTTTATTCCCGAAGAAGAGCCTGAAATATCTGCTTTGGCTAAAAGGGAGATGCAGAAACACGTGGCCGTACTTACAAATCATGAAGTACGCAAAGCCGAAGCCACATCTAAGGGCAAGAAATTGACTGCCTTCGACCGCTATAACAAAAAAGAAACTGAAATCATAGCAGAAGAAATCCTCGTAGCGGCAGGAAGAAGGTCTAACTCGGATATTTTGCACCCCGAGAAAGCTGGGATAGAAACAGACTCAAAAGGCTTTATCATAGCTGATGAGTACCTGCAGACTTCACAACCAAACATTTGGGTCTTAGGCGACGCTGATGGAAAGTTTCTGTTTAAGCACGTTGCAAACTATGAAGCACGCATAGTCTATTATAACGCCGTTTTGAACAGGAAAATCAAAGTTGACTACCATGCGGTTCCTCACGCCGTGTTCACCGACCCCGAAATAGCGAGCGTAGCGTTGAGAGAGAAAGAGGCGGTCGAAAAATACGGCAAAGACAACATACTGATCGGATTCTTCAAGTACGCTGACACCGCCAAAGGCGAAGCCATGGCTCGGAAATACGATTTCGTCAAGGTCATCGTCAAACGAGATACGGGAAAAATTCTCGGTGCGCACATTCTAGGCCCTCAGGCATCGGTCCTCATACAGGAAATAGTAAACATGATGTACACGGAAAAGCAGAGTTTCGAACCACTTAACGAGGCCATGCACATACACCCAGCACTGAGCGAGGTCGCGGCAAGAGCTTTCCAGTCTCTCATGATCCCCGATCAATATCATCATTACTTGGAAGAGCATTCGAATTTACCGTTAGGAGACGCTATGTAAAAAACCGTTATTGAAACTTGAGACCGCTTAATTTTCAGGAGGCGCCCGCTAAATTCTACTTAACTGCTTGCAATCTCGGTGCTTCCTTCAAGGCATCCAGCATTTCTTGAATTTGGGACTGCGTCAGGCTGCAAGTGCTCAAATCTTTCAAGAACGGAAACTTTTCTTGAGCGTTTTTCAATTCGTGTAAATCTTCCCATTCAACCTTGATGTTGCCCGAGATACTACTCCTATCTATGCTACTATTCCATGTTCCCGGCTGCAAATTTGTACGCTTTTCGTCCACAACGGTGAAGGGACCTATTAGTGTATTAGACTCAGAGACGTGCAGAAAGACAACAGCGTCTGTTTCTATCTCTTGGGCGATATTCACCTGTTCTCCCGAGCAGGAGTATCTCTTGTTTTTTACGCAGTCCTTGAGAGACGCCGAATTGCAGACAAAAACATAACCCACGTACATGGTAAGTACTTCTTTTTTCTTCCTTAAATCTGTTGGCGTATCGGCAATGTGGCATCGATTCTGGTTCTTGGAGCATTCCCATCTTTACGTTAGCGCGACTATTCTCTCTTTACAAAATTGTGCGGTAACTAGACAGAATTTCAAAGCCTGTTTTTGCTAGTAAAACAAACACAGTGCGAAAGAAGGTCAACTCTGAATCATGTTTTCATGCTTCAAAAAACGATTACATTCTGTTAGACGGCACCACAAATGTTAAAGTAGCACACAGCCCTAGTAATTGTCAAAAACAGTGTACAGAATCGTGATTTAATGCCCCAGTACGGCTCCTCGTTAACCCAAGGAAACTACGTTCCCCCAATCAAACGACGAATTGAAGATTGGAAATCTAGGCTTATAGACTTGTCGCGGCGAAACAACTTATTGTACTTTAAGCCAAGCAAACGAGGGAATCTTTCGGTTTCTAGCCCAAATATGGAAAAAATTTTCAACAGGCTTGTTTTACGAAAACGGCGTCTGGAGTTTTGGTATCCTCTTGAAGACTTAGATGTGGCTCAGGGTCGATTACAAAAGGAGAATAACCTCTCTTTCCTTGTTGGAACAGAGAGTCCCTTAGCAAATCAACTGGTGTGCGAAGGAATCAGCAGAGCTGATCTTGAGAAGGTTCTTAAGAACCTCAGCAGGCGTTCGCTTTTGGATTACAGGGAGCGGGGCGTGCGTATATTGCATGCTGCTTTCGGAATGATAGTTTGGAAGGAAAAGGAAACATCTGAGGAAGTCCGTTCTCCCCTTGTCCTTGTACCCATCGAATTGACTAGGAAATCGTTTCGAGAACCTTTCTCTATTTCAATCCCTCCAGTAGAAGAAGAGGTGGTTCTAAATCCTGCTTTACAAGTAAAACTGAAAAACGATTTCAAACTCGAACTCCCCCCACTACCTGAGTATTTGGATTACCAAAGCCTGAGCACCTACTTCAATGACGTCACAAAAATCGCTGACGGACTCGGCTGGAAAGTAGAAACCACCGTAGAAATTGGACTTTTCTCATTTTACAAATTAGTTATTTACAACGACCTTGATACAAACGCGGGCTTGATCAAACAGCATCCTATTGTTCGAACAATCGCCGGAATTAAGGATGAGCAACTTGCAACAGCGGTTTCGTTGCCTGAAGAAAAAGATATAGACCAGATACAGGCACCTGAAAAGACGTTTCAAGTCTTGGATGCCGACAGTAGCCAAAGTGTAGCAATCGAGTATGCCTTGCGCGGGCAAAGTTTCGTGATGCAGGGTCCTCCTGGCACAGGGAAGAGTCAAACCATTGCAAACATTATTGCTGAGTGTATAGCTCACGGAAAGTCTGTTGTCTTCGTAAGCGACAAAATGGCTGCCCTCGAAGTGGTTTATAAGCGGCTTCGCGAGGTTGGGCTGTCTTCATTCTGTCTGGAGCTTCACAGCAGCAAAGCCAACAAGCGGGAAGTGGTTGCCGAGCTTAAGAGGTGCCTTGATGAGCAGCTTGTTCCTCGTAAACTGCCGTCAGCA
Source organism: uncultured Candidatus Bathyarchaeia archaeon (assembly GCA_964636055.1). GTDB lineage: Archaea > Thermoproteota > Bathyarchaeia > Bathyarchaeales > Bathycorpusculaceae > SG8-32-3. Next base: position 6,552 of record CAZWPI010000044.1, on the reverse strand, counting down.
CACGAATTTGAAAAAATGACGGCGCTGAGGAAAAGCTTGAACAACTACGTAATCTCGCTCCATAAAAAGCACTCCAATTTCCAGAAAAGCGCGTATGAAGTATTAGGCGAGCTGTCAAGTTTAGAATGTGTTCCATTCGTCGCGGTTGATTTACCGAATCCGGGAGGCTTAACTCCCCAAAAAATGCGTGCCCTAGAGGATTTGATGTCCCGCCTGAAAAATGTCTGGCAAGTGATGGAGGACCCAGACTTTCCGTGGCGTGGGTATCGAGGAAATAATTACAATGTGGAAGTTCGTTCGGAGCTGTTGACAGTTCTGGGTAATCTACTTTCAACAATAGACGGTCTTAGGCTAGAAGCAGGTAAATTCGCAAACCAGCTGGGGCTGCACGCGCCGGCAACATTTGATCGGGTGAAGTGGCTTATTGAAATTGGCAATCTTCTATTGGAAAGCCCGAAACCCGAAGCAAGCTGGGTAATGCATCCTAACCTCGAGCAACTCATCTCTGAAGCAAAAACGCACCTAGCCACATCTGAATGGTGCAAAACAACTCGCAGCCGCCTACTGGAACACTACAATCCCGCTTTCTTCAGCTTAGTTCTCACTAGGTCTGCAGAATTTGAAGAAGCGCTTTCGGCGATTGACAAATTGCTTCTGAATTCTAACATCGAAGAAAGTGACCTTCTTGCAAAACGAGAAAAACTCTTAGATTTTGCCAGTAACACTCGGGTTCTATTAGAAAAGTGGAGCGAAAAAGCACCCCAGCTTGCCCAGATGTTAGGCGTATCACCAGAAAACCTCACGCCTGAACACGTTAGGCAACTATCCCGCATTGCCCTTCTTTGCTTCTCCGAGGAAAAGCCAGAACCACAATGGTTAGACCCATCTTATTTCCTGCAAGTGAAAGAAGCCTTTCCGAAAACAAAAAAGGATTACCAAGAACATCGCTCGCTCAGGCTTAAACTAGAAAAAACGTATAACGACGGAATTTTCGAAATAGATCTCGATGAATTCATAAGACGCTATAATGATCTATACAAAAGTTTCCTTAGATGGTTCCGCCCAGGTTTCTATCGCGACCAAAAACAGATAGCTCTGCTAACTCATGATGGCAAAGTTCCTAAATCTGTTTTGCAAGATTTGCTTGATGCCCGTAGGCTGAAAACGTTAAGCTCTGAGATTGATGCTTCAGCTGAAACGGTTAAGAATTTGCTGGGTCATTTTTATGAGGGATACACCACAGATTTTCAACGGGCAGAAAAAGCGATTGAAATCGCATCAGAACTGTTACGCCTATCTGGAGCAACAGGCATACCCGATAAACTAGCCCAGTTAGTTTCATACGGGTCGAATCCTCCGCTTGTAATCAAACAGATTGGCAATGAATTACAAGATTCATTTGAAAAATGGCGCCAGACGGCTGAAGAGTTGAGCTCCCTGTTACCCATGTTCCGTGTGCCCAACTCAAGTTTACCGTTCTATGAGACGCCTTCAGAAATGCTTCAAGAATGGGCGAGCATGGTTGAAAAGCAACTTGTGGTTCTTTGCGAAACAACAAAAGAAACCCTGAAGACAAGCAAGGGCGAAGAGCCACAAAACTACAAACAACTAATAGCTGACCTGAAAGACGCGGAACAGGTTAGAAAAAAAGAAGCGGAGGTTCTCGGAGAGCGCGAGCTTCTCCAAAAGAGATTCGGGTTCCGATTCTCAGGGCTCGAGACACGCTGGGAAGAAATTCTATCAGTTCTCCATTGGACCGGAAAGCTTCAGGCTTTGTTTGGTTCCTCTCCGATTCCCGAAGCATTCGCGCACATAGTTTCTCTGGGAGCAACACAGGCACCATCTAACAGCGAACTGATCAGACATTATGATTTGACCCTCAAATCTCTGGCAGCTCTGGAATCTCGTTTCGAAACCGAGTTGACATACCAAGGTCAGAAGCTACAAGACATGAGTCTCGAAACGATGCAGGGCAGAGTCACGTGGCTCCGAGAACATGTCGACGATTTGCAAGTTTGGGTTGACTTTAAAGAAGATAGGCGCCTTTTCTCGCTGAGAGGTCTGTCTGCGTTTTTTGATCGGCTCGTCAAGAATCCTCCTCCCGCTTCTCAGCTTCTTGACATATTTCGCAAAGCAGCATACCAAGAATGGCTTAATCACCTTTACAAAGAAGACCCGCACTTAGGCGAGTTTAGAAGAGAAAAGCATGAGCAGCTTATCGCCGAATTCGTAAAGCTTGACCAAGAGCTAATCCGCCTTTCTTCGAACCGAGTCATAGAGGCAGCAAACAGTAGGAAGCCGCAGGACATACTTATCCAAGCAAATGACTCAGAGATAACCACGCTGCTTACAGAAGCTATGAAGAAGAGGCGGTTAATGCCGATTCGAAATCTTTTGCAGAGAATTCCTCACCTCCTTTTGCGGCTTAAACCTTGTTTGCTCATGAGTCCGATGTCTGTGAGCCAGTTTCTTCCCCCTGCACTGATGAGCTTTGATGTGATTCTTTTCGACGAGGCATCTCAGATTGTTCCTGAAGACGCAATTGGCACTATTTATCGCGGAAAAACAATCGTCGTTGCGGGCGACAACAAGCAACTGCCGCCTACAAGCTTCTTCCAGAAATCGCTACTTGAAGATATCGACTGGGACGAAGTCAGCGATGAAGATGTTGAGGTTTTCGACAGCGTTCTTGACGAATGTGTGGGTGTTGGACTGCCGGTCAAGACTCTTCGGTGGCATTACCGCAGCAAACATGAGGAACTGATTGCGTTCTCTAACAAACACTTCTATGACGGGACTCTCATAACGTTTCCATCAGCGATAGCAAAGGATGAAACTCTGGGTGTGAAGCTAGTTCATGTTGCGGACGGCGTTTATGACCGCGGCGGTCGACGAAACAACCTTAGGGAGGCAGAGGTCGTTGCCGACTTGGTTTTTGAGCATTTCGAGCGTTACCCCAAGAAAACCCTCGGAGTGGTAACCTTCAGCATAGCACAAATGGATGCAGTCGAAGAAGCGATTGAAAGCCGCCGCAGGCAGCACCTTGAATATGAGCATTTCTTCAAAGAGGATCGACTGGAAGGGTTTTTCGTCAAGAACCTAGAGAACGTTCAAGGTGATGAACGTGACGTAATCATACTTAGCCTCGGTTATGGTTATGACCCTCAAGGGCAGATCACGATGAACTTCGGACCCGTGAACAAGGCTGGCGGCGAACGACGCCTGAACGTTGCGGTTACACGTGCTCGGGAAAGGACTGTGCTCGTCACTTCCGTTAAAGCCTCCGACATTGACATGGAATCAGCCAAGTCGGAAGGCACTGTTGTTCTGCATGACTATCTTGAATATGCTGAAAAGGGTCCGGAAGGGTTAAGACCGACTGATTTTAAACCAGCCCCATTCGAGTCTCCTATTGAAGAAGATGTGGCAATGGTAACGCAGCGCCTTGGTTACACCGTCGTCCCTCAAGTAGGGTGTAGCAGTTGCCCCATCGATATGGGAGTGGTTGACCCGAACAATTCTGGAGGCTACCTTTTAGGAATAGAATTTGACGGCGCAACATACCAGCATAGTAATAGTGCGAGGGACAGAGATAGACTCAGAGCGCAGGTGCTTAAACAGTTAGGCTGGCGAATTCATCGCATATGGTCGCCTACGTGGGTTGCGAGAAGAGACTCTGAAATCAGACGGCTATCCCATGCTTTGGAAGAAGCTCATAGGTTCCATCTGGCAAAAGAGGTTCCGAGCGCAGACCTTGATCGGGAAGAAGATAACGATGATGAGGGTGACTTGTCGCAGGAAGTTGATGTTCAAAAGGTTCAGTTTGCAGGTGTCGAAAAAATTGGTGTGCCTTACAGGGTGCATGCGCTTAAGGCAGAGTTTAACCCTTATGTGCGGGGACGCGAACGAGATGTTCAACTCAACGAGTTTCACTTTGAAGAGAATCGTCAACTGCAGAGTCGCCTCTTGGAAGAGCTTATCAAGGAAGAGGGTCCAATTCACTTTGACTACGCAGTTAAGAGATTAGCCGAAGTATGGGACGTAAAGCGAAGGAGCCCCAGAATCGTTCAAGCAGTGAGAGAAGCGCTTAATTTCTTAATCTTAAGTCGGAAAGTTATCGTTAAAGGTAGTTTTCTTTGGCCGCCAGAACTCCAACATGTTCAAGCACGCACTCCGATTCTTGGGGTGCCCGAATCAAAAAGAAAACTTGAACACATCCCACCTGAGGAAATCGAAAACGCCATGACGCAGATCGCTCAATACGCCCTAAGCATAAGTGCCGAATCGCTGATAGGTGAGACTGCAAAAGTTTTCGGTTTCAATCATGTTGGGGAAAAGAGTAGAAAACGATTTTCCGATGTGTACAAGAGATTGTTGTGGGAAAAGAGGCTCGTCTGTACTGATGACTCGGTCACCGTTGCTTAACTGGACGCGCAGGTACAATACTGTTTAGAAGCTGGTCACGACAAACCCCTTTTTGAGGTTGCACTCTGTGCTCGGAGAAGATCCCCTCCCCTTTATAAAGTGTGAAAAAAGAGATTGCCTTTGTCGGTTAAGCAGCTTTCTTGACAATCTTGTATCCTTTCTAGAACCATGAAAGCGTGCCGTTCTTTTTCGCTGTCCGAAGGCACCACGAATAAACGAGGTAGCCAAGAGGCAGAACAATCAGGCACATTAGAATCAGAATCAGCAGGTCCGGCAGAATAGCCTGCAGGGTTGCTCCTGTCAACACCTGCCTGATGGTTGTGAAAAAGTAGTATTGCGGGACGAAATACGAAATCACCTGCAGTGCCTGAGGCATAACCTGAGGGGGAAAAAGCACGTTTCCAAAAAGGTTTGTGGCTATAGTTATCACGGTGGTTACGGGGTCTCCTTGCTTGGTCAAAATCAAAATTCCTGCGCCAATCATGCTGAACCCGATAAAAGTTGCGATTCCCAGAGCAACCACAAGCACGGTTCCAACTATGTCTACGCTTAAGACCACTCCAAAGGCGAAGACGCCGACGGCGAGGTAAATGGCTATGACTCCGGTGCTCCAGATGAAACCCCACATACTGCTGCCAACTATGAACGTCACCAGCCCAGTGGGAGAAACCAGCACTTCCTCTAGCGACCATGGATTAATCGTTCTCTGCACCAGCGTGAGGCTCTGAGATAGATACGTGTTAAACGCGATTCCGATCAGAAGGTAAGTCGTGAAGTTTATGTGGTAACTTGTGAGGACGCTCTGCATCTGCGCGTTTGCGCCTAGAAACGCGTAGGATAAGGCGCCGAAGAGAGCGCTCAAAACGCTGAGAAGAATATTCGTCTTGTAAGTTGAAAAGGACACCATGTCTCGTTTCATGAAGAAATAGATTTTATCCAGTTCCTGTAGTAGCGTCATTCCGAAATCTCCGCATCAGTCAACTCGATGAATGCGTCCTCCAAAGTGGGCTCCTCCTGTTTGAAGTTGACAATCTTGATTTTTTCTTTGAAGAAGAAATCGAAAATCCCTGGCAAGGCGTCTACGTTCTCTAAGCGCAGCCGCAGATGAGTCTGACCGAGCACGGCATCCTGCACATCACCAGCTAAACTAGCGACCCCATCCACGCCTCTCAGCGCGTTAACTTGCGGCTCCGACATATTTTTTACCAGAATATCCAAAATCTCGCCCTTCTTTGTCATGCCCTTTAGAGCGTCTGGTGTGTCTAATGCGATGAGTCGCCCTTTGTGCATGATGGCTATTTTGTCGCATATCTGCGCGGCCTCCTCAATGTAATGCGTCGTGTAAAGCACCGTTTTGCCAGCTTTCCTGCTTAGGTCGTTCCGTATGAATTCCCTGAGGGTTCGCGAAGACACTGCGTCCAAGCCGGTCGTGGGTTCATCCAACAGCAAAATCGGTGGGTCAGGAAGCAGTGCTCTCGCCAAAGCGAGTTTCCGTTTCATGCCGCCTGAATATTTCTGAAAGAGTTCAAAGGCGTTGTCTTTCATGCCGACGAGGTCCAGGGCTTCCATGATTCTTTCTCTTCTGCCGCGTCTGGGAACGTTGTTGATGGCAGCGTAAAACTCCAAGTTGCCGTAACCCGTGAGCCTCCAGAAGAAACCTCGTTCTCCCACGCTGAAAATCGTGCCTATTGATCGCTTCACCTGCATCTGCTGCTTCATCACATCGAAACCGTTCACAGTAGCTGTCCCCTCGTCAGGCGGCAGCAAAGTGCACAGAATCTTCACCAAAGTGGTTTTACCCGCGCCGTTGCGCCCTAGCAAACCAAACAGTTCGCCTCTCCGGATTTCCAGATTCAGATGGTCAACTGCAGTCACAATCCTATTTTTTCGATGGAAGAATGAGGTTGGCTGCTCAGGGCCTCTGATTTTAGACTTGTAATTTTTAGTTAAGTCACGCGTAACTACTGCAAAATCGTTAGGCATCTTCAACTTTCAGTCTCGCCGAATCATTTTCTCTCAAATCCTGTCCTCGCCGCCCAGTTTAAAGCTTCAAAAACCAAATATTGAAGGTCTTTCTTCCTTTGTTTTTTCGTCGTGCCCGTCTTCTTCGGATATGTGGTGAGCAAC
>CAZWPI010000043.1:0-11974 GCA_964636055.1 uncultured Candidatus Bathyarchaeia archaeon | reverse complement strand
TAATCAAGTCTTTTTGATTGTAAACTTCAGCGTTCAGCCTGAAAAAATTCCCCATGCGATCAGTTTCCACGCCTACTCCAATCACTATAATCTCTCGCTTCCCCAGCAGGTCAATGCTTTCCGCTAACGCCTCAGGAATACCAGCGTAGCCGTATGGCTGCCCATCAGAGATCACCACCAAGATCCGTTGCTCATCGTACCGTTTGCTCAAGATTTGCCCGGCAAGTTGAATGGCGTCGGGCATGTAGGTTAAGCCTCCGAACTTGAGTCCTCCGATTCGGGCTCTCACTTTCCGCGTGTAAGCCTCGGTGCTATCTTTTAACACATAGAACTTGTCGCTGAAAGCAAAGAAAGTCCATGACCCTGGATCCATCAGCAGCTCCTTTGCCGCCTCGGCAACACATATAGCCAGAGCCCGGGCTTTTTCTCCTTTCACTTGCATGCTGGCGCTGGCGTCGAAAAGTATGGACCAAGCAAAGCTTTTGCTGAGATATTCATCTTTGAAGAAAACGTCAGTGGCGGGTTTCTTGCTTGCGATGGCTTGTATAACAGCGGTCATGTCCAGCTGACCCATCTCTTTTCCAGGGTCTTCATCCAACGCGTCCTGAGCGACACGCAGACTGTCCAGAAGTCTTCGGCTGCCCCCTTGAAGAAAAACCCTCGCCCGCAGATACTGCGTATAATCTTCATCGGGAAAACTGACCTCTTTGAACCGCGTCCCTTCAATATACTGGCTGACCCGCGCAAGAATTTTCTCCTTCTTAAGTTTTTGATGTTGCTCTGAATCAAAAGCCTGCAAAGCTTCGACCCCCTGCTCCCGCTTCCAACAGGAGTTAACATTTCCATCCAAGGGAAACATTCCGCCTAAAGTTTCAAGGGATTTCCTGAAAACTCTTATACCTTCAAGATCTGAAAGCCGCCCCGTTTCGGTGAAAACACTGCATAATCCTGTCTGTTCCATGTACTGCAGGGAGGGTGCTTCCAAGAAAGGACCGAAGGGTTCTAAGGCGTCGGTGATGCTTTCTGCGTTTTCGTCAAACAGTTCCTCCAACGTGATTGGGGTGCCTGTGAGTGACGCCGTAAACGTTTCTTTCAGCGCCATCAGCTTCACCATCAAGTCGTCCACTGTTTTTTCCTGTTCAGGAGAAAGGCGCCCCTTGGCTACGCCCGTGTTAACTTTTGAAAGCAGAGCCGCCATAAGTCTCGTCGACGGAGTCAAAATTCTCTCCGCGGGTTTGATTTTGGAAAAGGCCAGCGCGTTTGCGTATGCCAAGTCCGCAACCTTGTCAGGGTGTAACGCTTGGATATAGGCGTTTACAAGAACATTGCTAACCAGAGACCGAGCAAAAACGTTGATAATGGCTTCTGAGGAAAGCCGTGGAGCTATTCTGTCTTTGGGTAAGGGCAACAGCGTATGTGCTGTCAGGTGCAGTACTGAAGCTCTGAACAGGCGCCCAACTTTTCCTTTTCCATCTGTGTCTGAGGCGAAAACGTATCCAAGAAAGGAAACGTGCTCGTCATCCACGACCTGAGCAGTGGGCAAATTCGCGGTGAACCCGAAAGTATCGGGCACAAGCGTAGGCTGGCTGAGAATAGGGTCAAGAACTATCTTTAATTTCATGTTATCTTTCTGTAGAGAAACATTCCATGCATATTCAAAAAAACCCATGAGAAAAACCTTGGAACATGTCGATCAGGGACCTTGCGGCTTGTTGAAAACTGACTCCACGACCCGTCTGACGTCTGCTTGGACCTCGGCATTGTCGCTGGTCAACGCGATTATGGTTTCTTCCGCTGCGTTGTTCGGGGTGTTTCCATCATGCACGAGGGTTGCCCAGTTTATCAGGTCGCCTAAAGATGGTCCGTAAGGCAGGTCTCCGGCTTTGTATTGCCTTCGCAGTTCTGCGCCTGCTTGGATAACTTTGTAGGCGGTTTCCTCGTCAACCATTGCCCTTTTCTTGAGCATTTGCACTTCGAGAGGCGAGATTTTTTCGCCGACGCTGGTGTAGTCAAAGTTTATCCACACGGCCATGCGTCGTCTCATGGCTGCGTTTAACGGTTTGGTTCCTGCGAACTCCGCTGAATACGGGTTCATGCTGATGATGAGGTAGCCGTATTTGTGTCTCTCTATCACTTCGTTATCTTTTTCGTTAAGCACCAAGTGGCCTCGGGTATCTAAGACTGGGTTTAGTCTTGTGGCTACGTCTTGTTTCATCATGTTTGCTTCGTCGAGATACATTATTCCGCCTTGTCTGAGCCACTGTGTCAGTAAGCCGTCAACCCAGTTTTCTTTTCCGAGACCGATGAACCGTCCAATAAGGTCGTAGGAAGATGTCTGTAGTCCGCAGTTCACTTCCCAAATTGGTAAACCGCAGAGTTCCGCTACAAGATAGACGATGTGCGTTTTGCCTGTTCCCGACGGACCTATCAGAGAGCACTGCTTGAAGTAGTAGAGGGCACGTGCTATGCGTTCTACGTAGTGATTGCCGCTGTCGATGAATTCGGGGGTGTTTTTTGGGATCATTTCTGCGAGTTCTGCGAAGCTGTAGTTCGGGTGCAGGTCGTATCGTTGGATGTCGTATTTTTCGTATAAGGGTGATTTTGACATGGGGCGCTCTTTGTTTAGGGACACGGTTACTTTGAATTTGTCTCGTTTGAGGGATGAGACCTCTTCGATTCTGCTGCCTTCTAATTCTTCTTTTAGGCCTTGGTGTCCATAAGTCACGAGAGCGTCGCCTCTAGCGTATTTATTGACTTGTAAAACGAATATAAATATTGTGTATTACGACTTGTTATATGACCTCTTGTTGCCACCTACGCATCCAACATCCGCAGACAGACACGCAAACTAAATTTTCATGTGTGTAAATCTTGAAACGTACAAGCGCTTTTCTCAGCCGAAAACCATAAGAATGGATTGATCAACCTTGAGCCAAGAAAATAGCGTTGAACAGAGAACAACGAACGTAATCATCACAGAACCAAAACCGAACGACGAATACGAAATGTCCATCAAAGAGCTTGCAGCCGCGCTGAAAAGTATGGCAGACGACGTAGGCCAAATAAGCGAATTAGCCTCTGAAGAGAAACTTTTGGTTACAGAGTTTTTCACATCACTCCTCAAACTCATGCAGCCTTTGACCCCCTCAATGCCTGTTTCTACGACAGCGCTTCCTGCTGAAGTTGGAAATATTGTGCAAGCATACATCGACCCGACAGGGCACCTAGCCTTAGTGCATGAAGACGGGCACATGGAACTGAAGAATCTCGCTGAAGAGCGAAATCGTGACCTCATGGTTATGGTCATTAAGGACGTAATGCCAAAATTTAAAAGCCTGACGAGCATGCAAAAACGCAAGATTGAGAAAAGAATCAAATTCTTATCAGCCGTAACCAACGAAATCCAAAAAATCTCTGGAGCGCTGGCATCGCTGAAGGCCGTAGCTCAAAAATAGCCTTTGCCGTTGTTCCAAAAAACGCAAGAGAGAAATGTGCTGATTTGGCTCATGTGGTGAACATTGAACAAGCAAAGGTGGTAATGCTGTGGGAACCGAGATTCATACCTTCACTGCGCTGAAAGAACTAGGTGATTACCTAACAGACCACTTGGACCAGTACAGAATGTTATACGAGGATTACAGTCAATGGTTAGGTTCACTGCTGAGAAGTTGTGAAGAGACACACAAGAGCGAGGATTGGTACCAGAATTCAGTTGCTCTCCAGAAGAGCCTGCCGGGAGCTAAAAAGAAAGCTGCTGGAAACACTGGGAAAAAAAGGGAAAAGGAAAGAAAAGCGGGTCTTCGATTTGGGTTCAGTCAGGCGACGTTATGCTTTCTTCTACTGAGCAGGGACAGGCTGAAGTGCTGTTTGAAGCAATTGAAAAAATCGGTGATAAAATTCAGGACATGGAGAAGTTCAAGGCGACGGTGCAACAGCTTGAGCGCATTGGTTTAGGAAAAAACGTCAACTACATCGTTTACATTGAAGATGACATTCCCCGAAAGATAGTGGTGCATGCTAAAAGCGGCTTACCTGAAGAGGAAGCCTTCAAGTTTGCCGCAGAACTTGAAGTTCCTGCCTTCTACAGCGATTTTGGCAACAAATAAGGAATTTCGCTTTCCTTCGGGCAGAGGACAGTGATTTCAGCATCTACAAAAGTTAAATATGAAATAGTTAAAGTAAAGTAGGGGAATCAATAATCTGCCCAAAATATTCTGTTACAGGCGTCATCGTTTCAATTCGCATAGATAGCCTTCAAGCTGAAAGAACGACTCAGATTTCGCCTACAGAAGAGCTTTTTTTCGATGTGAACGCCAAGCTTGAGGAGCAGAAGAGGGGCAGCAACCAAGTTATGCTTAACTTCAACCTGATTATCACCACCAAGCCAAACATCGTTAAATATTCAGCCGCAGGCATCGTAACTTTGGAAGGTCCCTTCGCGGACGTCCAGAAAAAGTTGGAAGCAAACCCGAAAACCAAGATTCCCCAGATTCTCTTCACAGTCTACCAGCACGTTTTCAACTCAATCTACATTCTCGCCTCGATTCTAAACACGCCTTACCCGCCGCCAGACCTGTTGCACCCCATGGCGGAGAAAATACAGATCCTGTCCAGCACTCCTAAACCTCAGCCCGAACCTAAACAAGCCTCAACTCCAGAACAACCTCAAACTCCTGAAAACCCACCTGCACAGACGGCTACGGAAGACAAAACCGGAACAGCCACCCCGCAACCAAGTGGGCAACCCGTCGCTTCTGAACCGGCTGGACAACCGCCTACGCCTGCCGCAGGCGGCAACGCTCAAACAAACACTACCCCACCCTAAGCAAGCCTCTAACATTCACTCTTCATTCAACTGATGCAATAACATTGAAAAACGGGTTATCTTGCGTATAACACGTTTAAGATTAGAGGTTCAATCTTCCACTATGCGTTTAAGGCTCTTTGCACTCCTTATCCAGCCTTGAACCGTTCTGTATGGAGGTATGCGTCTAACCAGATTCTTTCTCCTGTTGATTTCTCTCAGTTTTGCATACATGTTTTTTGGGTTTCTTCTCGAGAGATCTGTCACGGTATTGACTCCCGCCGACTCCAAGAGGGCAGAATATTGCGTTCCTATCCCTTTTATGCGGAAGAAGTCCGCTCGATAAACCCACTTAAGCAATGTCCCATGAGCCACACCGATTTTATTGGCTAAATTTCGTCGCCTACTTCTGGTAGAGCCTGCTATCAATAGGTCTTCTACGACCCTGACACCTGAATTTCTAAGTTTGTTGCCGTATATAGGTCCTATTCCTTCGATTGTTTCAACATCTTGATCCAAAGCAATGTACGTTTTTCTTTTCTTAACTTTTGGCGGTCGCTTTTTTTCTCGTGGTTTTCTGGACATGGTTACGGTGGTTACTGGTGCGGGTGTCGGTGGAGGCGCTGTCGGGTAAGTGGGAGACATCAGCGGAGGGAGTGACTTCTTTTTCGAAGGACGACTGCCCAAGGCATATATTATGAAAGCAACGATTCCCCAAACGAATCCGTTAATTATGCTGTTTATAATAACCGCGCCAGAAATCCCTAAGATAGACATTGTTTCTGGGACTCCGACGAAACTGCTTATCATATTCCCTGGAGGTAGGGCAGGTATCACTATGGTTACTGCAAATAAACAAAGGAAAGCGATTACAAAAACTATTGCTTTTGTCATGTTTTACTAATATGCTCAAAACATTTATATTATTTTTCAAGCTGGAATCTCAAAAACAAGCAAACAGGCTCAGAATCAAGTACACATGTGGTTTAATAGTCAACATTAGCAATTTTCTTGTTTTACTACCCAGCAAAAGAAATAGCCTCTCGCAAAGCTCAACAGGGAAAATAGGAATACTGATAAGTTAAAGTACATATTTAGACAGAAGGCGAATATTTCATGTCTAAAACTTACAAGATAGCGGTGCTGAAGGGTGATGGCATAGGACCCGAAGTTATCGACTCAGCAGTAAAAGTCTTGGAAGCTGTCCAAGCCGCTTCTGACCTGAGGCTGAATTTTCTCTATGGCGAAGCAGGTTTTCACTGCATAGCAGAACGCGGCACTAACCTGCCCGAAGAAACAATCGCGCTCCTGAAACAAACAGACGCGTGCCTCAAAGGACCCATGACCACGCCAGAAACGCCAGGCGCACCTGTCAGCGCTGCGGTGAAAATCCGAAAAATGTTCAACCTCTACGCCAACGTCAGACCCTGCCGCGCATACCCAAACGTGGAATCCCTAAAGCCAGACATCGACCTCGTCGTGGTTCGCGAAAACACCGAAGGCATGTACTCAGGCATAGAATATGAAGTTGCACCCGGAGAAGCCGTAGCCCTAAGAATCATCACGAAAAAGGCTTCTCTTCTTGTTGCGGAATACGCTTTTAAGTTAGCTGAAAAACGCAGAAAACACCTGACTTACGTGCACAAAGCCAACATATTAAGGATAACAGACGGCATATTCAACGACGCCGTGAAAGAGGCAGCGCGCAAACACCCAGGCGTAACAACCGGCGACATCCACATAGACGCCGCAGCCATGCACCTCATCAAGAAACCCGAAACCTTCGACGTCATAGTCACAACCAACCTCTTCGGCGACGTGCTTTCCGACGAAGCAGCTCAGGTCACAGGAAGCCTAGGCTTGGCAGCAGGAGCAAACATCGGTGACGCATATGGCATGTTCGAACCCGTGCACGGCTCAGCACCTAAGTACACTGGGCAGAACAGGGTTAACCCCACAGCCACCATAATGGCAGCATCGATGATGCTGGACTATCTAGGCGAAAAGGAAGCAGCAATCAGGATCGAAAACGCGGTTATGAAAGTGCTGAACGAGGGAAAAGTGCGAACGAAGGATTTGGGCGGTTCATCCACCACAAGCGAGATGAGCCAAGCCATAGCCTCAAAAGTCAAGGCGCTCTGAAACCTCAACGTAGGTGTATGAGTTAACGTGAATTTCAAGTTCGCCGCTGCTTGCGTTTTCCTTAACTCTCGCGTTTACCAACTGTAAATTCGCGTTTACCGTGAGGCTTTTCGCGAGTTCTTCTGCCTTTTCGTTCCAAATGACGACTGGGATTTCGCCTGTTTCATCCGTCAGCGTAAGCCGCAGCACTGTTCCCGTGCTCATGTCGCTTCTTGTGAAAGTTGATGCAGGAAAAACCTCTTTCACCGTGCCTACAAGATGAATGTTTGTGTGCGCTTTGGTTATTTTGCCGATTTTCGTGGCGAATTTGCCGATAGAAGGGTATTCTTCAGGTTTTATGTTTTTGGGCTCAATTTCAATTTGGCTCTTGCTGCCCAGATGCAATTCCACTTTGCCTTTGCGGTCTTCGCGCGTGTACCCATGAAAGAAACGGATGACCTGACCAGTTTTCAGTTCACCTGACTCTATCAAATCGACTTTGTCATTCCACAATACCACACGGAGAGTGGCATCTTTATCAGCGATCATCAAGTTTGCAACTTTCCCAGATCGTTCTCCTTCGAAGGTTCTCGGCGGATAAACTACGACCACACGCCCGGTTACCGTAACGTCGTTTAAGCCTGGAACCAAGTGGCTAATGGACAACTTGCGATAAACTCTCTTCTGAAGAATTTCTACGCCGTATCTGGCGGCGATTAACCGCAGAAGAGTCTCTTCCGCTATTAAGCCACCAGTCTTGCTTTTCTCAACCTGCAACGCTTCTAGAATTCGTTCTCGGCTGACTTCTGGATGTTTAGCCAGAATCTGTTGAATTATCTCTTCAGCGGTCATTTTTTGGTGCCAGCACCGATATAGGATCAGCACATTTTAAGTTTTTGCGTTTAGTTGCAACATTATGGGCGTTGGCTAAGTTTATTAAAATCCTTGTTCACTTTTAGAGTGGCGCTGGGAGAAAGAAAGTGATAGGCTCTGCGGCTCTTTACGCGCTGGGTATAGCGCTGATTTTCGTTGGAGTACTGATAATCGTGATTGCTGTAATCTTGGTTTCTGTTTCAGGTGGCAAAAAAGGAAAAGTCAAAGGCGGAGGAGCCATCATAATCGGTCCTATCCCGATAATTTTTGGAACGGACAAGAAATCGCTCAAAACCGTTTTGCTGCTTTCGTTGGCGCTTACAGTGATGCTTGTAGTTGCCATGGTTTTGTATTATTTATTGCTGAAATGAGGTAGAAGGGTGGACGTGATGAGGAGCGGTGAAGAAGAATCAGGAGAAACGGTTGAGGACGGCACAACAGGGTCAAGCAAGTTCTTTTTGTTGTTGATTGTGGGGTTTGTCCTGGTTTTTGTTGGCATAGTCGTCATTTTGATTGCTGCAGTGCTTTACAGCGGTGGTTCGGCGAGTGCTGGCGTGGTTATTTTCATTGGTCCGTTTCCGATAGTGATTGGTGCAGGTCCAGATGTCACTTGGATAGTTTTGTTTAGCATAATCCTCGCTGTGCTAAGCATCGTGGTGTTTTTGGTTATGAACAGAAGCATAAGAAGGCTTGAAGATTAGCTTTTCTCGTTTGTTTGCTCTTCTTCCTTACCGAAATAGGAGTATAAGAATATCAGCACTAGAGCAACAAACGTTGACGCCATGAGGACGTATTCCAACGTCAGGAAGTATGAACTTAGGTCCATTGAGGTTCTCCCTTTCTTGCTTATTCATGTAATGTTTTAATATTTAAGCAGTAGCTTTTTTCCACTCGTTCATTAAGGATTCGTAGAGTTTGTCGTTTTCTTCTATGGTTTCGTACCATCCCAGATTGCGCGCGATTTTCTGGGCTATCAAGTGATAGCACAGGTGGATTTTTTTGTCTAACACGCGAAAGTAGAAGTCGTCACACATGCAGAATTCCGCTTCAGGCATTATCAGGTAATCGCGTTCTCTTCCAATGACTATCCAGACTTTCCTGCCGCTTGGCTTGAAAACGTATTTTTTCACGCGGTTTTCTTTTAGGGCATTGAGGGCTTTTGTGAATCGTTGACCGAAAAGCTCGTAGAGCGCAGTTAAGTTTTTGCCAGACAGTTTGTCTTCTGCTTTTGCTTCACGGCAGATGGCGTTTAGCGCGTCGATTTCTGAGGTGTCGTTCATGACTGGCACGAGCTTTTGAGGAACAGACAAGAAGGGACTTAGTCTACGTCGATTGGTTCGCCTTCTGGTTTCTTCGGGGCTTCAGCTTTGGGAAACACAACTTCCAAGACGCCGTTTTTGTAGAATGATTTTGCCTCTTTCACCTTCACTTTTGTGGGCAAAGCAACTTCCTTGTAGTATTTGGTTTGTGGCGTGTTAACGGATATGGTCAATGAGTCTTCTGTTCCGTGCAGTTTTATGTCCGTTTTTTCTACGCCAGGCAGTTCAGCAACTACGCGAACTTCGCGGTCTGTTTCAACTATGTCAACTAGTGGTTCGCGCTCATTTTTCACCTGTGGACCCTTGAGGCTCTTTTTTATGTTGCCGAACTCGCGGATTTCAGGTTTACCGTCAGGACCTATCTTCATGCTATAACCGTATACGAAAGGTCCTAATTCTCTAACCGTTCTGCCGTCGGGAAGCTTGCGCTCTTTAACATAGTTCTTAGGGACATTTTCTGTGAAACTTTTGAATTCTTCCTCCATCATCTTTTCCATTTCATGGAACATGCGGTCGATGTCGCCGAAAAACAGATCCTTGCGTGGAGGTCCGCGTCGCCTTTTGAACCATTCTGGGTAATCTTCATCATCTGATGACACTAACTTTTCACCTCAATAACTCTGAGTTATCCGTTTTCTATAAGGTTTATGCTGGTTTTTCCAGCATTTCGATGCCTTTTAAGTTGTTTTCTAGCTGCTCGGAGACTAGACCCCCTTCCCTTTTATAAAGAGACTGAATGCTGAGAGAACTGGGTGTTCTGCTTATCAGCTGCGTAGGACGATCATGGTGTTGGTTTTCATTATGCCTTCTACTCTGCGGATTTTCTCTATGCACTCGTTGACTTCCACCACGTTCATGCCGCTGATAACCGCCACGATGTCGTATTCGCCCGTGACTTCGTAGACAGTTTCCACGTTCGGAATCTCCCTTATCCTCTTGGAGACCTCCTGAGTTGGAAAAGAAGGGTTGGTCGCCAATAGCGTGATAGCCTCAGCTCCCTCCGCCACGCTGATTTTCACCGTGAACTTTCGGATGACACCCTCGTCCACAAGCGCCTTAATTCGTTTCCTCACAGCGCCCTCAGACAAGCCTACTTTTTCGCCTATGGCGCCGTAGCCAGCTCGCCCGTCCGCCTTCAAGATTTGGAGTATCTGCCTGTCCTTGTCGTCCATCTTTGCGCCCTGCTTGCTTGTTAGCATCGGAAAAATTTAACGATTTCTGTAGTTCGCTGTGTATAGTGAATGCGAATTCCGTTAAGGTTCGCGCCTTGCCGTGCGTTTTTCGGAAAAAATCAAATGGGAAGCTGAACCTACGCGTTTTGTGCCAAATGGAACATTAAAACCTTAAATTGTTACAAATAAGTCGCAATGTTTAAAAGAAACCCACCTTAATCAAAATGACATTTCCAACAAAAAAGGTGGTAGCAGACAATAAAGCAAGTTGCAAAGTTAAAACCACAAGAGGTGAAAGTAATGAATACAGCTAGATGCCCGGACTGTGATGCAGAACTCAACGTGCCAGCAGACACCGAGAAAGGCGAAATCCTAAGCTGCCCAGGCTGCGGACTAGAACTCGAAGTCAAACAGATAAAAGGCGGATGCGTCGACCTTCAAGAATTAACAATTGAAGGCGAAGACTGGGGCGAATAAACGTACTCGCTTCTACACGAAAAAATGAAAACGCCACCAAAGTTTTTTAAATCATAACTTTTCTACGGGATGCCGATAACCAATGAGCATAGCACTTCTTTATGAACGCTCAGAAACCGACGAAATGGGCATAAAACTTACCGCACAAGAAATGGGCATAGACCTTACTTTCATCCCGTTCCGCAAAATCGCCCTTACCATAGGCCAAAACGGGTTCACCGCCAAAACCAAAGGCAAAGACTATACCCAAGCGGTCAAGGACACAGCCGTGGTGCTGAACCGAGCCCAAAGCAAAAACCGCAGGCTCCAAGCAGGCTACCTCATGGAAATGCTCGGCAAAAAAACCATAAACAGCAGCCAAATCGAATTCACCTGCTACAGCAAACTCCGAACGCTGCTGCACTTCTGGGTGGAAGGAATCCCCATCCCTAAAACGGTTTACGTCCCCTGCGACGCCATCGACACCCTGAAAAGCGGCAGAGAAATCCACAACGAAAAAGACATCGCCGACCTGCTACAGGACGAGATAGCCCTAGACCAAGGCATAGTGATAAAACCCGACGCAGGCACCCACGGAAAAGGCGCAGTGCTCTCCAAAAACCGCGACCAACTCGTCGCCAGCATCCAAGGAACTAAGCCGTCAATAATAAACCCCGTAGGTATCACCGCTCAAGAACTCGTGGAGAAATGGTTTTACGACCTGCGCATAATAGCATACAAAGAAAAAGGAAAACCGCCCGTCTGCCACCCCTTAGCCTTAGCCAGAGGCGGCTTCAAAGACTTCCGAACCAACACTTACTTGGGTAACTTGGTCTTTGACGCCAAACTTCCCCTGCGGGGCAGAGAGTTAGCCGTGAAGTGCGGCAGAGCCCTCGGCAAAGATTCTGAAGCGTGGGTGTTCGCGTTGGACGCCATGGTCAATGTTGGCGAAAACAAAATCGTGGACGACGCGGAGCTTAAATCGGAACTCGAAAAGGCAGCAGCGGAGTTCGAAAACGTAAGAAAAGTCAAACAAGACGAAAGCCGGCTGCAGGACTTTCCAAGCTGGAACAGCAAACTAGAAGCCGCGTTCCACACCTACATGAGCAGCGAACCGTACAAAAAGGTCAAAAGCATAATTGAAGAGAGCATAGAAGAAAACGTGCAGGGCACAGTCTTCCACGAAGCCAACAGCTGCCCAGAATTCTGGGAGCACACACGGCTAATCG
>CAZWPI010000042.1:0-12110 GCA_964636055.1 uncultured Candidatus Bathyarchaeia archaeon | reverse complement strand
TGTACGGCGACCAAGTTCTGGTGGAAGGCTTGGTGACCGACATATCGCCTGGCACTGAGCAGTACTCTTTAACTGCTCGTTTTCCGAACGGTGTTCCCGCTGTGGCTGACGAAAACCAGAGCGCTTGGATGCTGTACGTGTACAAGCAGTTCCCGCGTCCGACAGACGCGATTGGCGTAGGCGTCACCATAAGCGTGCTTGACCCGAACAACAACGCTTACGAAGTCGGCACAACAACCAGCGACGCAAGCGGCTTCTACAAGCTGACTTTCACTCCGCAGGTTCCAGGCGAATACACCATCATCGCTTCATTCGCAGGGTCTAAAGCCTACTATGGCTCATTCTCAGAAACCGCCATAAACGTGGGAGAAACTCCTGCAGCTACTCCGCCACCTACAGCACCGCCGGCACCAATGACTGACACGTATGTGTTAGGATTAGGAACAGCAGCGATAATCGCAATCGTAGCAGTCGGGCTATTACTATTTCTGATGCTCAGAAGACGGTAAACCAAACAACAGAAACCAACCACCTTCCCTTTTTTGTTTTTCTATTTGTTCAAGCATGAATAGGGCTGAGAAGGCTTCGCACAAAACTTAACAATAACGGCAATAGTTGCGGAACGTTGCCATTTTACACTTGTCTTGCAAGTGCAAAATCCCAGCACCCCCTTCTTTCGCATTGCGGAGAAGCTCCAACCGCGAATTTTTGCCTACGTACTCCAGTAATGAAGTACGGCGTAAATGCACACTTGACAAACGGACTGACCAAATGATGCGACCCCGTGCGGAACCTAAAAGCAACATCTAACGAGTATAAACTCCAGTTTATGCATGAAACCTAAATCAAAGTTTTCTCAGCTAATCGCATCTGTTCAGACGTGACGCTTTCGTATTTGACCTTACGACGTTTGCACCGAGGGCAGAACCGCTCCGCCTAACATTTCTGAGGCAAATTTGATGCTTTGCTTGAACCACTTCTTTTCACTATTCTTCCATGCCTAAGTTCTCTTCCATTAAAAATCTGCCAGTCTCCTCCAAGTATGTCCGTCGTCTGTCGCAAGCTCAACAAAACGCCGAAAATAAACGAATCTTATAAATACGTAGAAACTGAACTCCGAGAGCTGGAGAAATTGACGCGGTGCGTTATTGCGTTAACTTTGTAAAGCACTGAAAAAGCAGGAAACAAGCTCCTGGAGTGGATTAGCCAGTCTTCTTGAGGAGCAAATTGAATCGTTCTCCATGTTTGCGGATTATTTTAGATGCTTTCCAGTTATGTCGCGTTATTTACGTTGATTTGTGGGCTGCGAAAAGCTGGCGAACCGTGAAATTTTATGCTTAAAAGTTAAAAATCAGCCTAGATATGAATGCAAAACGCAGCATAACTGTTAAAAATCAATGTTGTTTCTCTGTTTCAAAGGCGTAAATTTCGAAGTAAGGTGCATATGATTCAGCAAGGCGCGTATCGGCATTTAATGGGAGAACAGGAATCTGTCAGACTTTAAAAGCTAGGAATTAGTATTCTGAGTATCTGTTAGTACTGGTGGCAACTGACAAGATGTTTGAAGAGGGTGTCAAAAGTGTGTTTCGTTGATGCTTTCGTATACCGTTTCTTTAGAATGAAGCTAAAGTGTTTGAAGGCTTTTAAGGTGCCCTGTAAAGCATCAGTTTTTTCGCAGCTTCCTGTATATTTCTGTGAGAGTTTGCAATGGTAATTGAACGAGATCTGCTAATTTCACTTCTGAAACTAACAAAAGATGGGTCTGTTTTAATTAAAGCTGTCAATCAGGACGCTAGGATTGCCTCGGATATTGTAAGAAAATTGCTTCAAAAGCTTCAAAATGAAGGCTTAGTTTATCTCGACGGCGATGCTGTTGAAACAAACAGTGCTAATCGTCTTAGGCTCGCCGTTAAAGCGGTTTCCTTAGGCGCCGATGTTGAGCATGTTAGTGCCTTTCTCCGTTGGCAAGAGTTCGAAGACATGGCAGCGTTGGCGTTGGAACGCAACGGCTACGTCGCCGCCAAGAACGTGAGGTTCAAGCATGGTGGGCGCAGATGGGAAATTGATGTTGTTGGCTGCAGAAAACCCTTAGTCTTATGCGTGGACTGTAAACATTGGCAGCGTGGAGTAAAGCCTTCTGCGTTAAGGAGGATTGTTGAGGCGCAAGTGGAAAGAGCACAGGCACTTGCCAACATACTGCCCAGCGCCGCGTTGAAGGTCAAGTGTGCCAAATGGACCAAAGCAAAGTTCATCCCAATGATCTTATCGCTTATACCAAGCAGCTTCAAATTTTATGACGATGTCCCTGTTGTTCCTGTTCTGCAGTTGCAGGATTTCTTAACCCAACTGCCTGCTTATGTAGAATCATTGAAGCATTCAAAGAGAGAATTTAGGCATTTATGACATGATTTTCAATATTGGCTTTCTGGCAAATCTTACGGCGGGATAGAGGCTTAAAAGGAACATTACAGCTAAAGCTGCGAAGAGCCATCCAGCTATCGCCAAAATTGTGAAGCTCGTCACCACTGGCTGGGGCATCAGAATCAGAAGCGTGATTATTACTCCGAGAGAAATTCCAACGGCAAGGCTTGAAAGCAGAACGATTAAGCTTTGCACCGCAATGATGGTCACGACTGTTTTAGGCTTTGCGCCTATAGCCCGCAAAACGGCAAATTCTTGACGCTGCCCCTCCACCGCAAGCGTGGCGTAACCTATGAGGCACATGGCAGCCGATGCCAAAGTAAACAAAGGCAAAAGCATAATTGTCGACCACACAGAACCTAGAAAACCAAGGTCTTTCTGTAGCACTTCATCCAGTTCGATAACGGAAAAATCCGGATTTATCTTGTTTACTTCATTTTTTATCTGCGCTAAAGTGGCTGAGCGGTCGGCGGAGGGGTCTAGTTTGACAAGCACGATGTTGGCGTTAGATACGCCTGTGAGGTTCTGCAGTTTTTCCAGTGGAACGTAGGTAACTTTTCCGTTGTTTATGGGGTCTACACAAACGCCTACTATGCTGAACGACCCGTTTTGCAGCCTGATGCTCTGCGATAAGGGGTCCGACAATTGTATCCCTGCTTGAGGGTCGGGCGAGAACATCGTTTGTGAGATGGAATCGCCGATGACCGCTTCATCTGCGTCTTCAGCATTCAAAAATCTGCCCTTAACGAACCATGCAGCTGTGACATTCTGTGGGTCAACACCGACTATTAATGACTCGCCTTCGCGGCTATCGCCGACAGGTAAAGTCTCCAAGGTTTCAGGGTCAATCGTGAAGTTGCTTACTTCTTGAACATGCGCCTTCAAAATCAGGCGTGGGTCAACGGTTTCTATGCCAGGCATCGAATCTAATCGCTGAAGAAGCGTGTCCGGCACTGCCAACTTTGCGTCCAGATAGTTGAAATCAGCGTTTTCCGCGGCGCCAGAGAACGCTGTCAAGAGCTGCGTGTACTGAACACTCATGCTTTTATGGGCGATCAAGACGACGTTTGTCCCGACTGCGTTTTTGATCCATGACCCCGTTGTGTCGCTGGCAATTACGCCGCCGGAGATTGACACCGTAAGCAGCACAAAAGCTATCGAAAGCAATATGACAATTCGGACGCTTGCCGACTGCCGCCTGACAAAGCTTCTTGAAGCGATTTTCAGAGTCAACCCGAACCGCGTTAACGGCTTGAGTTTATTCCCTGTGGTTAAGCCGAAGTACTGTACGGGCGAAAGCGCCTTTATCGGCGATAGCCTGGCGGCGTCCAGCATAGGCTTGGTGCCGAATATGAGGGCGAGAATAAAGAAAGCGGCGAAAACCAGCGGTGCAAGCCACAAATTTGGAGTCTGGTAAGCTTGGATGTGGAAGATGTTGGTAACGGCGAAGTCTGCTGCAAATCCAAGCGCCACTCCCAAAACGCAGCCAACGAAAGTTATCGTGAGCAGTTCGGTCATGAAGTATCCGAACACGAGACTGTTTGGGCATCCGGCAGCTTTTATTAATCCGAAGTCTTGGGTTCGCTGTTTCATCACCAAGAAAACGATAAACGAGGTTATCACGGCGCCTACAGCGAAAACCAGTACGCCGATGAACAGGAGAAACTGCGAGAAAACGGCGGATAACCCGTAAGTTAGGGTTTCGCTTGAGCTTGAAGATGTTATTCCTGAGCCGATTCTCGTGCTGAAGAGAAGCAGAAAAAGCGTGGACGCAACGCTCAATGTTAATGTAGCCACGGTCAGGCTTGTTTGCAGTTTTCTGCGCAGAAGGTCGTTTACTGGAAAAGCTGCTTTACTCATTTTGGCTCGTCAGCCTCCCGTCTTCCAAACACAATATCCGATCGGCAAGCTGCATCAATTCTTGGTCATGAGTTGCGACAATAACGGTTTTCCCCTTAGCCTTCAACATCTGCAGCACCTGCCTTATTTTTTGACCATTTTCTGTATCCAAATTTCCAGTTGGTTCATCAGCGAGAATCAGTTCTGGGTCGTTCGCCAACGCACGAGCAAACGCTACTCGCTGCTGTTCACCCCCGCTGAGTTGAGCTGGAAAATGATTTGCCCTGTGCTGTAAACCAACGGTCTCCAACAATTCTTGGACGCGCGTTTCGACTTCCGCCTCGGGTTTTCTGCTCCACTCCATTGGAAACGCAACATTTTCCGCCACCGTTAAAGTTGAAACCAAGTTGTAAGATTGGAAAACGAAGCCAACGTTGCTGCATCGAAAATCTGCCAGGAAATCCTCGTCTTGAACGGTTAAGTCTTGGCCTAAAACAAGGATTTTTCCGCTTGTGGGTCTGTCAATTCCGCTTATAAGGTTAAGCAGCGTGGTTTTTCCAGAACCTGAAGGACCGCATATAGCCACAAATTCGCCTTTCGCAACGTTAACCGTTAGGCCCTTTAGAACTTGCACTTCTGCATCGCCCAGCTGGTAAGCCTTGTGTAGTGAATGCGCAGCAACTACGAAATCACTCGTTTTCATCGCCATGATGGAAAATGTAATGCAGGTTATAATATGTTTTGAGGTACGGTTCCTTACGCAGCTCAATAACTCTTCTCTATGGCAAAGTTTCCCCTGTCACGCTTAACAATTCGGGACTTCTCGGGAAGCTTATCCCTTTCCCAATCATCCCAGCTGATTTCTTTGAACAGCCATTTTTTGCCAAGGTGCGCCGCGATTATTGCGTGCTTTTTCGCGTTGTCTCCAGGTATGAGTTCGTTGAGGAACCTGAAGAGCTTGTCAATCTGCTGCTTAGGAAAGTACGCGTAGTAGCTAGCGTTTTTTACTTCAAAAGCGTAGGTGTGCTCGCCTTTTCTAGCCATCAGGTCTGGCAGCGGACTTAAGCTTGGGTTGCTGACGGGTATCCGAACGGCGTTGTAGCCGAGCTTCTGCAGGTGCTTCACGAGCACGGTCTCGCTGTAGAAGCCCCTCTTGCGCCATCGGCGAAGCTTGATCCTGTCGACTTCTTTGCTCACAGTTTTCCCTCAACACTTACTTAATTAAGCTGCTGCATAAAATAAAAAATTATGCCGTTTGCGACAAAACACGGAAGTTCTGTTGATGCATCTGTATACGCGTTCAGCCCATCGATGCGCTTGGCGTGCACTGGTGACGAAACAAACAATAGGTAATACATATACAACCAAGCTCACTCATAAAGAAAAGCTCAACATATACAAACCAAAAATATAGCTATTTTAGCCTACACTAACGACTGCAAAATTACATTCTCATACAAAAAGACCTAAGAAAAGCCTTTTCTAAACCCGTTTCTGCACCAAAATTGGAGCTGGTGAAAAAGAAGCGCGTCGTGTTAGAGCCACTGCGTATACGAAAGCATCAACAACAATCAACTTCTAAACGCCTAACAGCGGTTTTGTCCGTTCAGAACTTCTCCACTTTAGCCTGGTGCACGCCACCTAGACGTCTTGCGTCATAACCGCTGTGGGCTACAGAAAAGAAGTGCTCTCAAGCAAATCTTTCCGCAACGAGGGGCAGAGCGACTATGCGATTGGTCAAATGCTCGAAGAGGTTTCGAAGAGAACCCACCGAGGCTTCGCATGGAGTTTTTCGACGGTCTTTATATGAGGTCACGATTATCTCCATGGTTAAGCCTCTGCGCAGAGGCGGAAACGCTTAAAATAAGTCGTTTTAACTGTTTAAGGCTTATTCATGGCTTTTTGATTTTTGCTCTGTTAGTAAAACAACAGGGCTTTTCTGGTGTGCACAGGTTCGATTATGTACAAGCCAGTGGATTAGTTTTTGCTGCAGAATAAGCTGTGGAACAGGCTGATTTTCGGAAATAAGCTGAACGGTAAACCGTAAATTAATGGGGCTGCTGGGGCATTTATGTTCGGTTTTTTTGAATATTGTTGATTTTGAAATAAGTGCTTTAATTGATTTGGGAGGAGAGATTACTGGGAACATAATGGAGGAGAAGGCGTGTCTTTTGATTATTTTGGGGAAGGCGTAGAGACACTGACGCGAAGCGTGCAGGGGCGAACCGTAAAAGTACGGTGGAACTGGGGGAACTTCAAAACAACGGAAGGCTTCCCAGTGGATGAAAGCATGATAAACTGGGTCATAGGTCAAGACCAAGCTCTAAACGAGGGCTTCTTGTGCCTAGACGAGTGGGTTCACAAACTCAAGCATCTAGAGCAGACACAGTGGTACGCGAGCTGGAGCAAAGTCGACGAGCCAAAGCCGTCGGCAAAAACTGTAATCAGCCCAGGACCGTATCTGCTGCTGTTAGGCGACCCTGGAACAGGCAAGTCTCTCCTCGGAAGAGCATTATCCGAAAAACTAACTCAGGTTTACAAAGAGAACGGCATAAAACTTTTTGACGTTTTATCTTGGAAAAATCCCGTTCTGCCCAGTCAGCCGCGTGTATCTATCCACACGGTTGGAGAAGGAAAAAAAGTGCTACAAAGAGAGCAGCGCAAAGAGCTTAAACACAAGTTCGCAACTAAAATCGGTCTCAAAGCGATACAGGCAGTCATGCTAGCATTAGGTGTGTTCCTTTTGGCGTTAGGCTTATACTTCATGATTGACGCATGGCAAACATGGAATGCCAACGGCGTGTCTATAGGAGGCACGTCGCGGCAGGAACTGTATAGCCATAACTTTTCAGCTTACTTTGTTGACCGTTTCATAAATCTTGTGCCCCTCACGTTCATTCCAGGAGGAAGCCTAATCTTCTTTAGCGTCTTCATTTGGTGGTTCTCACGCATAGGCGGACTAACCAATCTCCGCGGCGTCGGAGGCGCCCAGCAATCGGATGTCCCAAAACTTATTGTGGACAACGGCTCGGAAAATGCTCCGTTCGTGGACGCAACAGGACACAGAAGCGCCCAACTCTTTGGGTCTGTAGCTTGGGACCCGTTTCAAACAGGCGGATTAGGGACACCTGAGCACCAGAGGGTTACTGCAGGCGATGTTCACGTTGCATCGCTGGGGATACTGTATATCGACGAGGTCAAGAACTTGGACCCCGAAGAGGCGATTACGCTGTTAACGGTTCTTGAAGATGGTCAACTGCCCATCACTTTGCGAGGAAGATGGCAGGGCGGAGCCACCTCAGCGATGGCTGTGTCAACCGAACCTGTACCCGCCATAACGTTTCTTGTGGGCGCCGGAAACTTTGACAGCATAGGCCAAATTCATCCTGCGCTTATGGACCGTATCTACGGCTACGGCAAAGTCGTACGCATGAACAATGATATGCCCAACACGCTGGAAAACAGGCGTAAATACGTCCAGTTTATAGCTCAAGAAGTCAAACGCTTCAACCTCATACCGTTCCGAAGAGATGCATGCATGGAAATAGTTGAAGAAGGCAGACGGCGAAGCAACAAACGAGAGGCACTTTCCACGCGGTTTAGACCCTTGATTTCCATAATTAAGACGTCTGCAATCTTGGCTATTAACGAGAACTGCAAAACAGTTGAAAGGCGCCATGTTTTAGAAGCCTTAAATGAGCACTGCAAAACCATCCAAAAACAGCTACTGGAACATGAAATGAACGAAAGAGGAAAACTTTTAGAAATAAAACCTGAAGGCTTAAAACTCGGGCAGATTCACGGTTTAGCTGTGGTACACGACCCGTTCAGTGGCGAGATGACCGGCAACGTTCTCGGCGTGAAAGCCCAGCTTGTTAGGAAAACTGAGCTTCCGCGAGATCATCCTCTTAAAGGTTATTACAAAGTGACCGGGGTCGCTAAAGGTCAAAGCTTCATTTCGGACAGCATCGCCAAAGTCCGAAGCGTTATCCTCCAAAAGTACGGTGTAGACATAGCGCAGGACTATTTGACGCATATTGATTTTGCCCAGTCTTACGGGGTTGACGGCCCTTCCGCAGGTGTAACTATGGCGATTCTTTTGTGCTCGCTCATCGAAGGCAAACCGATACGGCAGGATGTGGCAGTAACAGGCGAGATAAACCTAGGCGTCAGCGGCTCTATCCAGATAACAGCGGTTGGCGGAGTCCACGAGAAAATCAAGGCTGCTGAAGCTTGGGGTTTCAAGAAAGTGGTTATTCCGCAAAAGAATTACCTTCATTCAATTGACGCGAGAGACTACACGATCGATGTTGTGCCCGCCGCTACGTTGGACGACTACTTGAAGGAATGCTTGGTGGAGCAGCAGTTTCTCAAAGTGCCTACTCGCAAGTACAAATGATGATTTTGAACCATTTTCTACAACGCCTTTTTCAGGCCTATCTCGTGTC
This sequence comes from uncultured Candidatus Bathyarchaeia archaeon, assembly GCA_964636055.1. Taxonomy (GTDB): domain Archaea; phylum Thermoproteota; class Bathyarchaeia; order Bathyarchaeales; family Bathycorpusculaceae; genus SG8-32-3. The sequence continues at coordinate 3,402 of CAZWPI010000042.1, read as the reverse complement.
AGACCAGCATGTTGCTTTATCAGGGATAGGCTAAACCATTTGAAATTCTACGGGTAACTCATTGCAATATTATTGTTCAGTAAGTTCCGTGAAGCCAATAATACCTAGGCATTGTCCATCACCAGCATTCACTACGTCATGTTGCTCTGGTATCCGTATACGAAAGCATAGACAAAAATCACAAATCAGCTCATCTTCACGGCTGCAACTGGCTAATGTAACGAGGTTTGGTGGAAACATTTTTGAACCGTTATCACGAAATAGTCACTGCTGGTATTGCTATGTCGAGCTTTAAGGTAGTTAACACAAGCTTCAGTTTTTCCACGAGAGGCGAAATAGACTTCGTGGACTTGACAGACAAGGTTCAAGAGGCGGTGTCCAAATCCGCCGTCAAAAACGGCCTAGTTCACGTCTTCGCGCCCCACGCTACGGGCGTACTCATTCTGACAGAAAACGACTATGCCCTGCTTAACGACATCAAGGCGTTCCTGGAAGAAATGGTTCCGAAGCGCAGAGCGTATCAGCACCCGTCCAACGCTCACTCACACCTGCGTTCCATGCTTCTGCCACCCGACAAGACGCTGCCGGTGATTGATGGGCGCGTGGAGTTCGGCACGTGGCAATCTTTGCTTTTTGTGGAAACAGATGTTTATCCGCGCAAGCGAACCGTGATAATGCAGGTCATGGGCGAACAATAACTCAGCAATTTCTGGAGAAAATGTCAGGTGTATCGCAGTTTTTAGTTGGGCACTGCGCAGCATTTAGTTAGCTTCGCATTTCGTATTCGATAAGCATGAGCCGAGGCATGTGATTTTAATTTTTTACCGTTAATTTCGCGGTTAAGCATGCGGTTTTTTAACTGTTTATTTTAAAATATTACCATTCGAAGCTTTTTCGACATATCTCAGAAATACGCACTGCTTAAGCGTTCCGTAAAAGAGACGCTTCTAACGTGCAGAAGTAGACGTTTAACCTGTTAAACGCCAGTTTTACGGGTTGCTCCATTAAAAAAGCTGTAACACGGTCTTTTTTACACTAATTTTCTGACTTAGGTTTTACGTATTTATAAGCTTCGTTCGAGTTCGGAAAGCCTACGGTCGTGAGCAAACCGAATATTAAAAAAGTGATGGAAACGAGTGCTTGCAAATTCATCCTCGTTCGGTGCGGACCCGTTTGTAAGGACCTCTGGGTCTCATTCGGGCTTTTTTCTTCGTTTCAAACTTCGATAAAGGCTTATCGCCTAATCGCTCCGCGTCAGGGTCATCAGTTGACGGAACTTCAAGCGCGTCTGGAAAATCTGTCAAAGTTCCCTGTTCAGCGCCGCTCTTAACCATCATATTAATGGCTCTCGCCACGTCATCGGGTTCTGCGTTAATGCCGCGGATGGCATCCGAGAGCAGCACAGCCTTGAAGCCGAGTTTGCGTGCATGAAGAACCGTGTTCTTAACGCAGTAGTCAGTTGCTAAACCGCCCACAAAAACTCTCGTAACACCTTGCGTTTTCAGCTTGACTGCTAGTTCGGTGCCGTCAAAACCCGAATACGCCTCCTTATGCGGGTCCATGGCCTTAGACACGATTGTCGTGTCGCTTGGGAGTTTCAGGTCGGGATGAAACCTGGCGCCTTCGCTGTCTTGGACGCAGTGAGGCGGCCATGGACCTCCTTGGGCTTTGAAGGATATGTGGTTGGGCGGGTGCCAGTCTCTCGTGGCGAAGATTTTTGTGTTTGCCTTCTTGAAGATTTTTATGTAGTCGTTAAGAACGGGAATCACTTGGTCGCCTTCAGGTACGGGTAAAGCGCCGCCTGGGCAGAAATCGTTTTGCACATCCACAACTATTAGCGCGTCCGTTTTGCCTACGCTAAAATCTTTTTTCAAACAAATCTCACCACAATTTAGCCGAGTTCAGTTGCTTCTGACTCTATTGAAGATATGGCTGAAGTAAAGGATAAATGTTTTCTATGTTCTGCCGCATGGAAAAGTAATTAAGTTGTTGTTTGGATAAGATGTGCAGGTGAAATCATGGCTGTTTTAGCTTATGTGCTGTTCAAGGTTGGTTCAGGAACTGAAAGAGAAGTGTGCCAAAAACTTGTCGAGTTTGACGAGGTTTTGCAGGCGGACATCATTTTTGGCGAATATGATGTGATTGCAAAAATCGAGACGCAAGACTTAGGCGAGCTAGAGGAATTCGTATCGGAGAAAGTTAGAAATGTACCAAACGTGCTGGTCACGTCTACGATGATTATATCCAGAGAGTACAGGGGCAAAAACAATCGTCCAAAAACTAAGTAACCGCTCTACGGTGCAATCTCCGAAAAGAACGGCTTGAGAACGGCAAAAAAGTGACAACGCGGGTTTGTTAACTGTGTTTTGGTGATGCTTTTGTATACCGCTCCATGGAAGCGCTTGTAGCCAAGGATAGGCTTATCTTTCATACGGTAATAGATTATTCAGGGCTTAGACATGCAAGCGAAAAAGAAAAACGCAGACGCTATCACAAGCAGGGAAATGCGCGCCTTAGAAGTTAACGCCGAATACTACGACCTTTCTCTGCTTCAACTGATGGAAAACGCTGGACGCAACGTGGCACTTGAAATCGCTGCGCGGTTCCCCCGAGAACAAAAAATCGCCATTTTCTGCGGTTTAGGCGGAAACGGCGGCGACGGGTTCGTGACTGCTAGGCACCTGTTATCTCAGGGCTTCGAGGTGTCCGTGGTTCTCGCTGGAAGAGGCAGGGACATCCGTCATGAGGCGGCGTTAAAGAATTGGTGCGCCCTTCAACCGCTGCGCGGGAGCATGCTGATTCAGGAAGTCGCCGACAGCTCCGCCATACCTGAAGTGGACGCGGAAGTGGTGGTGGACGCGTTGCTGGGAACGGGCACAAAGGGAAAACTGAAACCGCCCATAACACAAATGGTTGAGCACATTAACGCTTCTGCGGCTTTCAAAATCGCCGTTGACGTGCCGACTGGAGTAGATTCGGACACCGGAGAGGTCTTAGGCACCGCTGTAAAAGCGGACGTTACAGTAACGTTCCACAAAGCCAAGACGGGGCTACGCGCCGCAAAAAAATACGTTGGTGAGCTTATTGTAAGAGACATCGGGGTGCCCCACGAAATTGAGAAATTCGCTGGTCCCGGCGACGTTCTTCTGGTAAAGAAACCACGAACTGCAAGCGCGCATAAGGGCGATTTTGGCCGTTTGCTGGTTGTTGGCGGCAGCGAAGTTTTCTCAGGTGCACCCGCCTTGGTGTCGTTGGCTGCCCTGCGAACTGGCGTGGACATCGTTTATCTCGCGGCTCCCGCAAAAACCGCGTATGTCGTGTCTTCAATTTCACCTGACCTGATAACGCTGAAGCTTAAAGGCGACCATCTGAGCGCGAGTAACGTGACTGCGTTGCAGCCGT
>CAZWPI010000041.1:0-12113 GCA_964636055.1 uncultured Candidatus Bathyarchaeia archaeon | reverse complement strand
CACAGTGATATTATATGAAGAAGTTGGTTGATTACTTGGAGAACCAAAAGCATACAAATCACCATCATCTGAACCCACGTAGACCGTCCCGTTAACAACAGCACATGACGACCGCAACTTGCCGCCTGTTTGGTAACTCCATATTTTGCTGCCCGTTATAGCGTCCAAAGCATAAACGTTACCGTCATATGAGCCTACATAAACCGCTGTGCCTGCAACAACAGGAGAAGAAAAGATGTAGCCTCCAGTGTGGAATTCCCAGAACATGCTGCCGCTAGTTGCATTCAGGGCATAGATGCTGCTGTCATACGAGCCGACGTAGATAACTCCGTTAGCCACGGCAGGGGTTGAATAGTAATAGCTTCCCCAATTGCCGTACAGGGCGCGGAACGACCATACTTGAAATCCATCAGTGACGTTCAAGGCATAAACGTAGCCGTCACGTGACCCAAAGTACACTATACCGCCGGCAACTACAGGAGAACTATCAATATAGCCGCCAGTAGCAAAGTGCCAGATTTGAGACCCATCACTGGCTCTTAAAGCATAGAAAATTTGATCTTCTGAACCAAAGTAAACAACCCCATCAGCGACAGCGGGAGATGAAAGGATGGCGCCGCTTGCATGGTATGACCATAATAGGGAACCGTTAGTGGCATTCAGCGTGTATATGTAGCCGGTAGCTGAGCCAACGTAAACTGTGCCATTGACAACAGTAGGGGACGGAAACACGGAGCCACCGGTATTGAATGACCAGATTTCAGAACCACTTGCAGCATTCAAAGCATACACGTGACCACCGTATGAGCCGATGTAAACGACTCCGTTAACTACTGCAGGGGACGACTCAACACCACTGTCGGTAGCGTATTGCCATATTTTCGAACCAGTCGTAGCATTCAAAGCGTATACAAAGCCGTTATGACCGTCCCATAAGGCGCCAAAGTAAACAACGCCGTCAACAACAGCGGGAGAAGATTCAATGCCGCTGCCTGCTTGATATTTCCAGAGGGTTTGATTTGTCATTGGACCAGTAGATTCGGAGTAGCCCGAGTGCGCTGGGTCATTATGGAACATGCGCCAGGAATTCAGATCAGGCGAAGGTACGGGTGTCGAGACTGGTGCAATGTTATAGGTAACGCCGTTCAGTATTAGTTCATCAGCATATAGCGGTTCACCATATCCATCGGGGTCAACAGCCCAGTATTCCAGAGCTATTCCAATATAGGGGACGGTGGCGTTTCCGTATTCAGTTTTCCAATAATCAAGTTGTTGCCAAACGCTTCCATAACTGGACAATTGGCAATTGGCTTCAGTCCAGCCCCATCTGTCCCCGCCGGTGGTGACTTTCCATTCGCCATTGCTCGGTAACTGATAATCACTCAACAAGATACTGTCCGACATACCGTTATCGTCTTTGTCAAGGTAGATTACGAATCTAGGTGTTGCATTAATGTATGAAGCGAAAATGGAAAAGGTTGAAAGGGAATTCAATGTACCATTATATGGATACAATGCTATAGCGCAGGAGCCTTGACTTGCACCTACAGGAATGACCAGTTTTGCGGAATAGGGGCTTGTGTGGACTTTTTCATTAGAGAATGACGCTTGTCCATCATTTCTAGTGTCTAACTGAACATTAAGAGCGTCAGATGCGTTAACCGTGAGTCCAGCTCCAAAATGGTTGATACCAGCTAGTGAAAAACCGCTAACTACTATGGCTATTAGGAACGTAGTTAGGAGCGATTTCAAATCTATCCCTCTTATTAAGAGCTGTTGGCTTCTCGGAGGACTTTTGGCACGTAGGCGCATGCTGGGTCGCTTTCGAAAAGGTCGCCTGTGTAGTACTCGGCGCGTGTCCTGCAGCCGCCACATATCTCGCGGTACTCGCACACCCCGCACTTACCCTTAATGTTACTCTTGTCTCTCAGCTTCAGATGTAATTCGGAGTGTTGCAGTTCATTCCATGTTCTTTTTAGGCTCTTGTCTTTTACGTTTCCCAGTCTGTAGCCTTCGTGGAAGCCGCATGACCTGTAGTCGCCGTTTTCCGTGATGCTGATGTAGTTTCCACCAATCGTGCACTTCCCAAGAAAACGGTTCTGGAACCAATCCCAGAAGTCAACCGGGTTCCTTTGGCGCACAATGCGGGCGTAGAAGGGCGCGTAAACGTTCACTTGTATTTTTCCCGCGTATTTGACCTGCAGGTCGTAGATGTTGTTGAATGCCCACTCGTACTCCTCAGGCGAGGGAGCCAAATCGGGCATGTTAGACTCAGCTCGTCCTACGGGGACTAGGTTGTGGAAGACGACCATGCGGGCGTCATGTTCTGCTGCAAGCTTGACAACGTGCTCGGCATCTTTGATGTTGTATTTGGTCATGGTGGTGACTACACAGTCCAGGATTCCGTTTTCCGACAGCTTCTTCATGGCGTAAAGCGCCTTGTCGTAGCTTCCTTTCCGCCGGATAATGTCGTTTGATTCCCTGTTGCCGTCCACGCTGACCGCAGTGTGCACCTCGTTGCGTGCGAGGTTGTTAAGTCTTTTTTCGTCGAAGGCGAATCCGCTGGTTATCAAGCTTACTTCAAAGCCAATTTGTTTGGCGTATTCTATGATGTCGAAAATGTCTTGGCGGATTAAGGGTTCTCCACCGCTTATTCCAAACCAGGGAGAGCCGAAATCGTAAACTTCATCAATAATTTTGTACGCTGTTTTGGTGCTCACCTCGGCGTCTACCGCGTGTTCGGGCGTGTAACTGCAGTACAGGCAGTTGCCTACGCATCGTCTGGTGCATCGCCACGTTATCATGTACAAGGGCGCTTTACTGGATGCCATCGCACGCGCTGCAGTCGCAACTGGAACTACCGATTCAACGTTCGTCATCTGAATTTTCACCTGAATTAACGCTTAGAGGGCATTGTTCACAAGAAACCAGATTTTCAAGATAATTCTTCAAACAAACTTGATTTTTCGCTTTTTTACATTTTGTCAAGGACTGCAACACTTGTTCGTACTTCAGTATAGCAATGTCGAATTGGCCGATGTTGGTTTTACCATTGGATAGCCACACTTCGAGGGTTTTGTTCTGGAACAATTCTGGGATTGTTTTTGCTTCATGTTCCGTTATGAGTGGTTGCAGGATTGTCTTTCCGTCATTTTCGTATATTGCCACTAGAACGCATTTTGTTTTGAAGGTAAACCTGGCATCGGTTGTGCCCGCAAAATTTTGGACTTGGCGACTTGGAAATGCTTCCACAATTCAGCCCCGTTATATACTGGGGTATTTTTGGAATAAATCAGTTTTTGTATACATTTCTTGACACAAGAAATGTATACTATCCAGTTTTTAGTCAATATTTCTGGACTAACAAGTTATAATAGCAAAAAATTGTTTTCAACAGCCGAAGTTTTCTAATAGGGAATGATATAATATTAGTTGGGTGGATTGGAATGGGCGATTCAGAGGAAGAAACATACTCGATCATGTTTACCTCTTTGAGGCATCCGGCACGTCGCAAGATCCTTAGCATGCTCTCGGAAAAAGCAATGACCTTCTCACAAATGCTTGAGAAACTTGGAATTGCCGGTTCCCAGTTGACGTATCACCTCGAGACTCTCAGTGAATTCATAGTTAAAATGGAGAATGGAAAATACAAGCTATCTAGCTTGGGGGAAGCCTCTGTATCTATGTTGAAAGGGGCGGAAGAGGTAGAAAATGTCCAGACAAAGAAGTTCTCGTCATTACCGTTAAGGTGGAAATCACTTCTTGTGATGCTCATGGTAGGTATTGTGCTTTTGGCGAGCATGTCCTATGTTCAATATGCATCCTTTAACCAGTTGTCTAAGGACTACGGACTCTTGAAAGATGATTTTGATAGAGTAAAATCACAGAATCAACAAATATTATTATCGAGCACCTCAGAGAAAGCAATGAGCGTCATTAGGGATATTGTCCAAATTGACATCAAACAGTACCAAGTAACCCTACTCAGCAATACTGTGGAAAACCGCTCAGACTTAGGCGGTGTCGTTGAGCAGATACTCAAATATTCCCTCACAAACAGCAGAAGCAAAATGGACATAGATTTAAGGTTTAGAAACAATCACTTCTCCCTCTATGAATTTTCCCTAATTGAAGGCGTACCACCCTACGACCCGATCTTCACTCAGCCTCAACCAACAAATATTCTGGAAGCCACCAGAGGCATAATTGACAGATATAAATCAAGTACAAATGACCCTTACTTGGAAGAAATGAGCATGCTATTGGCATCAACCAACGGAGCAAACAATGAGCAAACTTTAGGCAATACCAAGTTGAAAGTAACAATTAATGGAGATAACGCAGAAGTCTTACTAATGTACACAGCAAACGGCGTTGACTTCGCAGCTAAAAGCATACGCCTAGTGTTTCAGAACAATATTCTACAAGCGCTATATGATGATTGGTACTTCTATGCGGTTGGCAACACCCAAGTAAATGTCTCCAAAGATCAGGCTATACAAATTGCGAGAGACGCTGCAAAAGACTTTGAATGGAAAGCAGACGGAGAAACAGTATCCAATTTCAACGTGCTCAGTGAACCAGTTTCAGCATTGTTCTTCCCTCACGCCAGAACAGACCAGTTGGTCTTATTTCCCTACTGGTACATAACTTTGTATCTCGACAGGGAATATCCAGGCGGAGTTAACAGCATAGCCGTTGGAATATGGGCAGACACTGGAGAAGTCGCAAACATCCAAGCGCTAAGTGGCCAAGAAGTCACACATGGTTAAAAACTAGAAACACCATCAGTATCCAAAAATAGATTCCTTTCCACTCTAGCATTCACGTGTCAAGAAATAGTTTGAGTTTGCATGCGATAAAAGAGAAAAAATGCAGCTCATCCTTTTCTCCAATTAAAAAGCCACAAAAGTACAAGACCAACACAAAAATCAATCGCCCAGTCAAAACGACATGGCTGCTCACGGACTTTTTGCGACTTCTCAAGACATACCGCGACAGAAAAAGACACACGAAAACCCCGCTTCTCAGCCTGAACAATAAACAGCGTTCAAAACACAAACAACCCGCACCACAGAGGGGTATAGACAAAAACGCACAACAGTACCGCACCCCGTCCACGGCGTAGTTTTTCATTCAAAATCTTGGGTTTAAGATGGAAAAACCTGCGGAAACGTGACTTAAACTTTATGTAGTTGATATGGACTTTTTGAGTATCTATGCACGCATGGTGCCCAGCAAAATGCTGCTCGAGGTGACGCAAAGGTGACCGAAACGACAGCAACACAAAAAAAACCCGTAAAAGCCTCCGAAATCGACCCGAAGTTCAAGTATGAACTCTCACGGATGCACGGCGGCGAAAAACTTCTCAGATGCTTCCAGTGCGGAACATGCACATCTGATTGCCCAGTGGCAAGATTCAGCGACACCTACAGACCACGCACCCTAATCCACATGGCGCAACTAGGCTTAAGAGAACGCGTGCTCAACAGCGACACCCTATGGCTCTGCGCAGCATGCTTCACCTGCACCGACCGATGCCCACAAGGCGTAGAAGTCGCAAGCGTCATCCGTGTACTCAGAAACCTAGCGGCAGAAAAAGGCATAGTGCCCCAAGTCTTCAAAGACCAAGCCGCAAGCATACTTGAATCAGGTTACGCTTACAAAATCCCCGAGCTAAGAGTTAAAAAGCGAGAGACGCAAGGGCTGCCACCGCTTCCAAAAGGTAACCCAGAAGAAATACGTAAGGTGCTTAAAGGCGTAAAGTTCTTTGAAAAGAAGGAAGAGGAGCAGCGTGAGCAGTAAATTCCTGATTTTCCTCGGCTGTGCAGTCCCCTACCGAGTTTCATCCTACGAAATCTCAGCCCGCAAAGTCCTCCAGAAACTCGGCGTGGAACTTGTTGAGATGCCAGAATTCAACTGCTGCGGATTGCCCCTTGACCCAGTCAGCCACGAAACCATGCTCATCCTCGCAGCACGGAATCTGGCTTTAGCGGAACAAACGGGCTTAAGTATTCTCACGCTCTGCCCAGGCTGCGCTGGAACACTGAAAAAGGTTAACAAGATTTTAAAGGCAGACAAAGCATTAAGAGAGCAAATCAACGGTCACCTGAAAGACTCAGGGTTGGAACTCAAGGGAACCGTGGAAACAAAACACATACTGCAAGTGCTGATGGAGGATGTGGGCTTGAAAAAAATACGCGAAGCAGTAGTCAAACCGCTCACTATGCTCAAAGTGGCTGAGCACGTCGGCTGCCACCTGCTGAGACCGAAAGAATACATCGGCTTCGACGACCCAGAAGACCCCCAAACCCTGAGAACACTTATTGAAGCCACAGGCGCCACATGCCTACACTACATCGACGAGACAGAGTGCTGCGGCGCACCAAGCGTCGGCGTAAGCGACAAAATCGCGTTGCAGCTTGCCCGAGACAAACTAAACCACGTAAAAATGGTGGAAGCGCAAGCCTTAATTACGATTTGCCCGTTCTGCCACATCATGTTCGACACAAACGAGCTGCGCATAGAAAGAATGTTCAGCGAAACCTACGGCATCCCAGTCCTGCACTACCCGCAGCTACTCGGATTAGCCATGGGCATACCACCTGAAGAACTCGCCTTCAACGAGCTCAGAGTCGACACCTCAAAACTACTACAAGTAATCAAAAGAAGGAGTAAACTAAAATGAGCAAAAACAAGCTGAAAATAGCCTTTTACTGGGCTGCCAGCTGCGGCGGCTGCGAAATCGCCGTGCTAGACATAAACGAGAAAATCCTCGACGTAGTGCAAATAGCCGACATCGTGTTCTGGCCCGTAGCCTTGGACATCAAATACAAGGATGTCGAAGCGATGGCGGACAAGTACATCGACATCACCTTCTTCAACGGCTCCATCCGCAACAGCGAACAAGAACAGATGGCAAAGCTACTGCGGCAAAAATCCAAAACGCTGGTTGCCTTCGGCTCCTGCGCCCACGAAGGCTGCGTACCCGGCTTGGCTAACCTGCACGACAGCAAAGAAATCCTCGAACACGTGTACCTGAAAGAAAAGTCGGTTGTAAACCCCGAGGGAATCATCCCCAAAACCGAAACCCAAGTGAAAGAAGGCACACTGGAGATTCCACGGTTCTACGACACCGTCAAAACCTTAGCGCAAACCGTGGACGTGGACTATTACCTGCCTGGCTGTCCACCACCAGTCAAGCTCATAGCAGAAGCCGTAGATGCAATCGCAGCAGGCAAACTCCCACCAAAAGGCTCAGTGCTCGCACCACTTAAAGCCGTATGCGACGAGTGTCCGCGGAAACGGGAGAACAAGAAAATCGACAAAATTTACCGAGTACATGAGAAGGTTCCTGAACCCGAAAAATGCCTGCTTGAACAGGGCATAATCTGCATGGGACCTGCCACCCGCAGCGGCTGCGGCGCACAATGTTTACAGGTTGATATGCCCTGCACTGGCTGTCAAGGACCAGGACCCAACATGCCTGAAACGGGTGCTGGAATGATAACCGCCTTAGCCGCCATACTTGGATACGACGAGAAAGATTTGTCTGCGGAAGATGTGGAAAAGTTGATGAGCCAGATAAAGGACCCTGTTGGCACGTTTTACATGTACTCTTTACCCGCTTCGATTCTTAGGAGAAAGGTGATGAAGAAATGAAAGAAATAACCATAAACCCGATCACAAGGCTTGAAGGACACGGAAACATCTCCATATTCCTCAACGACCAAGGCGAAGTGGAAAACGCCTACCTCAAAATCCCCGAGCTCAGAGGCTTCGAAAAATTCTGCGAAGGAAGACGCGCAGAACTCATGCCCCTTCTGACAACTAGGATTTGCGGAGTCTGCCCCGTCGCCCACCACTTCGCATCAGTCAAAGCCCTAGACGCAGCGTTCAACGTTGAACCAACATCAACCGCCAAGAAACTCCGCGAACTCATGTACGAAGGATACATAATCTACGACCACACCCTGCACTTCTACTATTTAGGCGGACCAGACTTCGTTGTTGGTCCAGACGCGCCACCGGAAAAACGCAACATCCTAGGCGTCATCGAAAAAGCGGGCTTGGATGTAGGCAAAGAAGTCATCAAGCACCGAGCTTACGGACAGAAGATAACCGCGATTCTCGGCGGTAAAGCCACGCATCCCGTTTGCGGATTGCCAGGTGGCATCTCAAAGGCGTTAAGCGAAGAGAACCGTCAAGACATCGAGAACATGGCTACTTCCAGCGTGGAGTTCGCCAAATTCAGCTTAAAACTCTTCCACGACATAGTGCTGGGAAACAGTGCGTACGTTGACATGATCAAGAGCGACGCTTACACGATGAAGACTTACTACATGGGTCAGGTGGACGACAACAACAAAGTTAACTTCTACGACGGAAAAATCAGAGTAGTCGACCCAAATGGCAACGAATTCCTAAAGTTTGAACCCAAAGATTACCTCACGCACATCGGCGAACATGTGGAATCATGGACCTACTCTAAGTTCCCGTTCCTGAAGAAAATCGGCTGGAAAGGCCAATTCTACGGCGCAGACAACGGAGTCTACCGTGTTGGTCCGCTTGGACGACTGAACGCCGCTGACGGAATGGCAACACCGCTGGCGCAAGCTGAGTACGAAGTTATGTACAAAACTTTAGGCGGCAAACCCGTGCATGGCACGCTAGCGTTCCATTGGGCACGCTTGATTGAACTGCTGTACGCTGCGGAACGCGCAGTGGAGCTGGTGAAAGACCCTGAAATCACGAGCACAAACATACGCAACAAGCCTGGTGAACCAGGCGAAGGCGTGGGTGTGGTTGAAGCTGCACGGGGAACGCTGTACCACCACTACGTGCTCGACAAGGACGCACTTGTCAAAGAGGTAAACCTTATCGTAGCCACCACCAACAACTACCCCGCCATATGCATGTCCATACGCGACGCCGCCAAAGGCTTGATTCACGGCGGCAAGGTTGACCAAGGCGTGCTTAACAAGGTGGAGATGGCTTTCAGGGCTTACGACCCGTGCTTCGCGTGCGCAACGCACATGGCAGTTGGGCAGATGCCGCTAACCGTTAAAGTTTATGACAGCCAGAAAAATCTCCTGCAGACCATCCAGCGGTAAACCTTTTCTTTCCTTTTCTTAATCCCAATTTTAGCTGGCGTTTCAATTGGTTAAGGATGAATACAGCATTCAAGATGCACTGAAAAAATGGTTTGCAGGCGCAGAGAGAGTTGTGGTAGCAGGCATTGGAAACCCTATTCGCACGGACGACTTCGTGGGCGTAAAGATCGTGCAAGACCTCAAAGGCAAGGTCTCAAAAAACGTTTGCCTGATTGAATGTGAAACGGTTCCCGAAAGCTTCATGCAGGAAATAGTTGACCTTAAACCAAGTCACGTGCTCCTTATTGACGCTGCCGTTCTTGGGCTAAAGCCAGGTGAGACACGGCTTGTCTTTCCAGAACAGGTTACGGATTTTCCAGCAATCACCACTCACGTGCTGCCTCTGCGCATCTTCTGCGAGTACATCACTAAAATGACGGAAGCAAAAATCGCTTTGCTGCTGATTGAGCCTGAGAACACCGAGTTCGGGGAAGGCTTGACTAATCGGATTCAAGAAACAACTGAAAAAATAGCAACAATACTTCTGAAGATGCTTCCGTAGATTACTTAACGCTTCAAGAGCTTATCTTCGACCATCTTGATTCCACTTTTGGTCAAGACAATTCCCTGCTCGTTGATGTGAACAAGTTTCTCCGCTTCAAGATTCTTTGACGTAGAATGCACCAACTGATAATAGGTCTTTAGTACTCGGCAGAGTTCCTTCTTGCTAGTCCGTACACCAAGCTTGTAAAGACATATTAGAAATTGCTCTTTGAAAGTCAAGTTTGCCTTCAAAACTACCATGCTCCCGTCATCGAATTGCTCTACAAACGGAATTTGTTTTTCAACTAGAGAATAAAGAATCGCACGGGTCTCTTGAGCATTGGCTTGACTATACAGCATTACCAATTGCGCCAGTATCCAGTCACAACCAGAGACGCAGTACTGGCTATCCAATAGATTCGGATCTATTGCTTTCACATGCGCAACTCTTTTCTTGTTTCTGATGTCATACACGGCTCTTGCTACCCTCGGAATTGCCAGCATCAGTATATCATCTTCAGCAGTCGTTTTGGTTCTATTCATTATGTTGTTATATAATTGATCAAAGTGAATGTCGTTAATGTCTATAACGTCATCGTCCACAATGTTCTTGAGTATTGCCATAGTTATCTCCGAGAATTTGCCTGAATGAAGCACCGACTTTTCCCAGTCTTCTAAAAAATGAAATCTTTTCGCTATGTCATATTCCTTTAAAAGCTCCTCCAATAGTTTTTGGTCCACAGCGGAGGAAAGCTTTGTTAAAGTTGTTTTACTTGACACAAATGATAACCTTAGCCTACAACAAATTGCTTAAGCGCAACAAGGGCGTTCTGTCTTCCTATCTCGGTTAATTTGTATTTCCTACCTCTTTTTTGTCCCATCGCCCTGATTTCACTTTCTTTGCTTGTCAGGTTCGCGCTTAAATTATCCAATGAACCTACCCCGTAGTCTTTTAAAATTTTCCAGAGGACTGATCCTCTGACCCATTCTTGCTCATAGACATCCTTGAAAACGAGCATTGTTAATCTGCTTATTTGAAACTGTTTTTCTGCTTCCGTGCCACTGACGCGACCAATGAACACAGGTCCTTGTTCTTCAAACTGAAAAAGGTCTTTCAACTGGTTCACTGTTATTCCCGCTGCTTCCGCCAATTTACTTATTCTGTAATCGGTATTTTGAGGATTTTCTGTTCCCTTAGGAGGCAATTTTTCCTTCTGCCCTTGAGTAATCTTTTCTGGCTTTGTTTTTTCCAGTAACTTGGAAAGAACTATTTCAAAGGCCTTAGTTTTGAAGGATTCAGGAATGTCTTTGACAGCGTTCATCGCAAGTTGAATATTGTTTTTAATATCGTTTATGTCCATACTAAAGCCGCCTATTTCATTTTTTCAACGTAATCTTCGCCAGTTCTAGTAATTACCCATGCCTTGAGACCGTCTTTTTTCTCGGTGGCTTCTGAGAACAGATGGCTCGATACATTAGCGTTTATTATTTGATTAGGATTTTTCGGTTTAGTTCTTCTTGTCTTATCATAGCAGTCAACTATGTCTTTTACATTGAAGGATTGCAGGCCTTCTTTTTTGAAAAGCCAATATGCGTATACCGCAATAACATCAGTGTGCTTTCCAGGATTGCCATTTTCATCTAAGAACTCGCCTAATGTCTCAGGCAAGTTATCTTTTTCGCTTTCGTTAGATAGGACCTTAAGCTTCTGACCAACAAGTTCCTCGAATTTGCTTTCAACAAATTCTCTATCGCCCTGAGTCTCTACTTCAAAATCACCCTTTCTCAACCTTATTCGATACGTTATATCATCCACAGCTATATCTCCATATGTGATTGATTGCTGCTAACGTTGTTTCATATTACTTGCTATTAAAACTTGAGGTAGAGCACGGGTAGCGTACGAAGGAACAATAAAAATACCCAGAAATACAGCCCCTATTTTAGTTACGAGGTTATTTCGGAATAACGTAATAACTTGTTGTTTGTGTGGCTCATGCATTAATTAAACTAATTTGTAGACTTATGAAAAATTGCCTTATAAAATAAGGCTAAAAAATGGCGCTAAATCCTAAATATGGCACAAATTAGCTTTTAAAAAAACACGCTACAAGTTTCTTTATTTACATGTAATAAATGCAAGTGCCATCCAATCAACATGTAAGTTCGTTTAATCGTAGCTAAATTTTACGTAAATTTTCCAATATAATTCGAATTAACGAAGTAACTTGTTGTTTGTGTGGCTCATGCAACCATTCCCTATAAAGTTAATTTCCATCTGAAAAGGTCACAGAATACTGTGAGATTAAAAAAGCGTCTTAAGGTTTATCTTCAAAATGACGAGGAAGTTAAGTTCTGTCAAGTCTGAAGTTGATGGGTAGTTCATGAGTTATTCTGCGTTAGTTTTCGGTTTTTTACTCTTGATTTTTGTGATTGCGAAAAACAGCACTATGGCAATGAGGGGTATCCCGAAGACGA
>CAZWPI010000040.1:0-12249 GCA_964636055.1 uncultured Candidatus Bathyarchaeia archaeon | reverse complement strand
GAGAAGGTTTCGATGAGACTCTTTCGCAGAAAAGGACGCGCAGTGAAGAATTGGCATGCACGAGCACTGACGATAGACCCTAACAAGACTAAAATAACCATCATCAGCAAAAAAACGCCCAAGCAGCTTCCAGCATGGGTATACAAAAAGTACGTTCCCCAGTCGTTATCATAAAATTGAAGAACGCTGCTTTTCCCTTAGCGGGGGTACTTCTCTTTAATTGTTGAATCCGCGATTTTGGCAATCATCGCGTTAGAAATCATAACGTATTTAACGCGGGTGAGTTCCGCCAGTTCTGCAGGCTTCTGATCCTGCGTCACAAGAATCAAGCCATGCTTGCCAGCATATTCCACAACGTCCTTGTCTTTCGCGCCTTTCAGACCTGCCTCCTGAGCCGTCAAAACTTCATAACCCAACGTCTCAAAATACTCCTTTAAACCTGCGTACATCTCATCAAGCAAAAGCTTCATTCAGCGCACCTGCTCGGTGTATTCTCGCTTGTAAACTTATTAGCTTTGTCCAGATCAGTCTATGAGGAGCAAAGCGAAAGTCTCTGGGTTTTTCTCGACCGGAAACGTAATTTTGATGCCAGCGTTCTTCGCTGTTGCTTGAACGTTCACGCCAACGGCCTCTTCTGAATACCGCGACTTTGTAGGGTTGACGCAGCTTGTTCTGTCTAAAGTGCATTTTTCGCACAGTTGGCAGTATCCCGAGACTAATCCTATCGCTAAGGGGTAGCCTTTGCTCATAGCCGCCTTTTCGAGGTCAAGCACTGCCGAAAGCATTTTCAGCTTGTCATCCTTCCAAGCAGCCCAGAACGCATGTATTTTGTCTCTGATGTCTGGTGGAATTGTTGGGTCTGTTTCGGCCTTTGAAAGATGTTTTGCCAATTTGGGGTCAGCTTTCGCATGAGATTTGAACTTCATGAACAAGGCGTAACTGTACTCGCTGACGACCTTTCTGAACTCCTCAGCCGTGGGTGTGTGTGGCGGGCAAGTCAGTGTTTTGCCATAGTTGACGCAGCCGAGTCGGCATTTAAG
The DNA here is from genome assembly GCA_964636055.1 of uncultured Candidatus Bathyarchaeia archaeon. GTDB lineage: Archaea > Thermoproteota > Bathyarchaeia > Bathyarchaeales > Bathycorpusculaceae > SG8-32-3. Next base: position 11,209 of record CAZWPI010000040.1, on the reverse strand, counting down.
CACAATTCTGTCCTCCACGACGACTTTGTCTGCCGTGATAACCTTCGCGTCCACAGCCCCCATCTTCAGAGCCAACTTTCTGAGAAAATCGAATTTTTCAAGACCTATCTGAGACAACATCAGCTTTCACGTTTTCTTGCTTGATATTCGCATTCGATATAAACATTTAGTCAAACATATGTGTTTAACCAAGAAAAGTTGTGCCTCATGGCAAGGAAGCGTTTTGTTAATGCTTGTGAAGCTGTCACCAGCTTATTTTCGCGTTCTTGACCAGAGCTACCTTAACAGAATCGTTCAGAACAAAAGTAAAGATGCCTGAGAGCGCCACGACCAAGAGCGTTACTGTTATCGGAAGTGGCACAAGACCAGGTATTCCAAACGCGGTCACCAAAGTCACGGTTGAAATACTCAGAACTATAGCGGCTACGAGGGTTTTGCTTGGCATGGACTTCCAGAAATGTCTTCTTTCTCTAACGTTGAAAATCAGAAACATGGCTGAGTAGAACAGGATTTCGAAAGTGTACGTGTAAAGAGTCCCGCTCTCAACAGTGAAATGGAAAACATAAATGCCTAGGTACAGCAAGACAAATGATTCCGCGATAACCAAGAGGCTAAGCATCAAAGACACTTTCACAAGGTTAGTCACGTTCCAAGTGTTAGGCATCTGAGACCATCTCTGATTGTCGGTAGACATGGTAATCTTCACAAAATCGGTCGCGAAAAAGTACAGGATTATGGCGAAGGCGGAGATGACGTAATCACCTGTTAAGAGAAAAGAAATTACAACGAATATAGCTATCTGAAGTGTTCGAACAATTTTGCTCAGAATCCACCCAGTTATCCGCTCGTAAATCACTCTTCCGTTCTCGATGAGATTCACGATGCTGATTAGGCCTTCGCGTGTCAAAACAACGCTTGCCGCGCCTTTCGCCACGTCAGTTGCGTTGCTCACCGCTATGCCAACCTCAGCCTGCCTCAGCGCGGGTGCGTCGTTCACGCCGTCGCCTGTCATGCCCACAATGTGCTTCGTCGCCTGCAGGCTCTTCACGATTGTGTACTTGCCTTCTGGATATATCTCGGCGAACCCGCTACTTTTCTCTGCGGCTTCTGCGGCTTCCAGCGGACTCTCCTTTTTGAGCTGCTCCAGATTTGACGCTCTCATGACGTTTTCTCCAAGTCCCACATCTTTGGCGATTTCCTTTGCTATCGGGAGGGCGTCTCCAGTCAACATCTTGACGGATATGCCTAACTCGCCGAGCTCGGCTATGAGTTGTTTTGAGTCAGGTCTAGGCAAGTCGTAGAGCGCCACTAAACCCACCAGCTCAGGTTTGTTGTCCTCGTCGATTTTAGCCACCGCAAGTGTCCTATACCCTTTCGCCGCGAACTCTTCAACCTGTTCCTCTATATCGAGAGCAGTTTTTTCATTGTATCCGCAAGCGTGAACAACCGCGTGAACCGCTCCCTTCATCACCTTGAATTCGTTGCCATCCTCATCTTTTATGACCGCCTCGGTTCTGCGCGTTGCCGGGTCGAATGGGGTAAAGCTTTCCTGAACGTAAGACTTGGTGAACAAGTTCTGCTCTTTCGCCTTCGTTATAAACGCGATATCAATGGAGTCTTGGTTCGCCTCCTGCGACGCCAGAGCACCATAGAGGAGGACTTCTTTTTCTGAGAATCCGCCCAGCGGAATCAGCTTCGCCACTGAGAGCTTGTTCATGGTTATCGTTCCCGTTTTGTCAGCGCAGAGAACGTTCATGGTAGCTGCGTCTTCAGAAGCGCTTAGTCTGGTTACGAGAACGCCTTTTCGAGCAAGTTCCATTGAGCCTACCGCCATGCTCACCGTGAACATGGCAGGCAACGCGACTGGGATGGCTGACAGCAAGAGCACCAAGATTATTGGCAGTAGGTCGAACAGGTTTTTTGCTTCCAACACGGAAAAGACGATTGCCAACACGATTAACGCGATTACTATTATTAACAACCACCTTACAACGTTCGATATCACGGTTTCGATGTGCATCTTCGGCTTAGCTATTTGAACCAGCTGTGTGGTTCTTCCGAAGTAGGTTCGGGTTCCTGTTAGGACCACGATTCCTGTGGATTCGCCTCTTTTGATTATTGACCCTGAATAAAGTAGGTCATCGGTTTTCTTTTCAATTATCGCTGATTCGCCTGTCAAAGCTGACTGGTCAACTTCAAGGGTGCCGTCCACCACTTTCACATCTGCGGGGACGAAGTCGCCTGCTCTCACCCGAACTATGTCGCCGGGCACTAATTCTCTGCTGGGCAGTGTCTTCCATTCTTCATCTCTCAGGGTTCTTGCGCTGACGCGGAGTTTTTCCTGTAGAGCTTCAACGGCGCTGGATGCTTTCTGCTCTTCGGTGAAGCCCAGAACCGAGTTGAAAACAAGCAATCCAGTGACAATGTACAAGTCTGCGTATCTCTGAAGGAACCAGGAGAGTATGATTATGGCTTCAAGCATCCACGCGGTGAGACCCCAGAACTTTTTGGCGAAGCTCAGGTACGGGTTGGCTTTCTTCTCAGGGACTTCATTGTACCCATATAGTTTCAGCCTTTTTTCTGCCTCGTCTGCTTTCAAGCCGTTTTCAGAGTCGGATTTGAGAAGATTGATCACCTCGTCTGCTTTCGCCTTTTGAAAAATTTGGCTTTCTTCTTTCTCAGCAAAAGGTGCTCTGTCATTCGGCATAATAAAACCAGAATCCCTAGGCATTCTTAACTTTACTCAACGCGAGGTAATATTTCCGCTTTTCTTTTAACCATAAAAGCAAACTGCTTAGAGTATGCGTAAGAGCTTAGGTTTGGAAGCACAAAAATAATATAGAGTGTCGGGACTCTCTGAATTGAGGTGCCGTTCGCATGAAAGACAAGATAAGCAGCATAGGATATGTCAACAAAATCCGAGACAACATACTCGGCATCAGACGAAAAAACCTTGCACCCTTATATGAAGCCCTAAAAGCCGCTGACTGCGTCGTCTGCGCAGGATCAGGCAGGTCGCTTTACTCGTTAAACGCCGCGATGAGCCAAATAGCCCTCAGCCAAGTAGGCTGGAGAAATAAAGTGGTGTTAACACCTGATGACCCGGGGTTTCCAGGCAAGAGCATGTACGATGCTGCAGGTGACCTTGAGCGTCGATACAAGAAGACCCTGCTGTTAATTAATTCTGGAAGCGGCTATTCCGATGACCCGTTGGTGATGGCTCAGGATTTGGCGCGGTACATTGAGGAAAAGAAAACCTCTAAGTTCACAATGGGGCTTATAACTTCCGGTTTGGAATCGCCTTTGGCTCAAATCACTAGTCAATATGGCCATGTGGTTCATGTTAAAGGGCGAGGGAAATCCAAGCCTTCATTCGAATACAGCGAGACCGGCATGATGGGCGACATCTTCGAGTTGGGCACGCTTTCGCTTCTTTGCATGATGATTGAAGCTATTTTCAGAAACTTGGAAGCAGAGGACGTGTTTAAACTCTGCAAAGAGGAATTCGAAAAGATAGGTGCCACAATAGACGCTAACGTGAAGTCAGAAACCTACACGCAGCTTGTTGACCTGTTAGAAAAACGAACCAACGTGTTCATAGGGGGAAAAGGAACCGCAAACGAAATTGCCAAAATGACAGGCGTCAGACTTTTCCACATTAAAAGCTTCTTAGGCGACAACGTGTACGTGACCAGAGGCGTTAACACACCTCACCCGAGAGCTGGAGACCTTGAAATTCTCATGTCGTTTTCTGGCGAAACCAAACCCGTCGTCATCTGGGCGGACGTGATGAAGAAGTTTAACGGTACAGTGTTGGCGATAACCGGCTCGCCAGATTCAACCTTAGCTAAGAAAGCAGACGTGAAGATAATCTTGGAGGAAGAAGTGAAACCGGGCACTCCACGGCGGTTTTACACACGAGCAGCATACGTCTTAAGCCCCTTACCCGTTAAGTTGGCTGAAAGGCTGGGTCAAAGAGGACTGAAGCTGCCAGAGTACATAATCAGCTGGTACCACTCCGTAACGCAATAAACGAGAAACAGCGGGCTACACATGGACCCGATACAGGCAATAATATTAGGTTTCATCCAAGGCGTGACAGAATGGCTTCCTATTTCCAGCACGGGCCATCTCAGAATAGCAGAACAGCTCTTAGGTTTAACCTTACCCCTGCTCTTTGACGTGACCCTGCACGTGGGAACGCTCATAATTGTGCTTCTTTTTTTCCGAAAAGACATCAAACTAGTCCTTACAGCGCTCGTGAAAAGAGACTTCAAATCGGAAAATGGAAAATTGATTCCCCTCATAATCGTTGGAACGGTGCCCACCGCCTTAATAGGCGTGGTCTTCAGCAATGCCATAGAAACGTACTTCACTAGTTTCGTGCCGATAGCTGGTGCCTTCATAACCTGTGGCGTCGTGCTTTACGTTTCAAAAACCGGGCAGGAAAGAAGCGAGAGCATAACGTACATCGCAGCCTTGGCGATAGGCACTGCTCAGGGCGTAGCCTTGATTCCAGGATTATCACGAAGCGGGTTAACAATCGCCACCGCGCTTATGCTCGGAGTAAGACGGGAGAAAGCCTTCAAGTTTTCCTTTTTGCTTTCTGTGCCGGCAGTGATCGGCGCTTTAGGCTTGACCCTGTACCAGCAGCAAGAAATGCTGACGCTTGTGGGCGTGGGTTTGACGGAAATCATGGTTGGCATCGCTGTGTCGTTGGTTGTTAGCTATTTCGCGTTAAAGTTCCTGTGGAAGGCTCTGGCGGTCAAGAAATTCTACCTGTTCGCGTTTTACTGCTGGCTTCTCGGCGCAGTGCTTTTAGCGCTAAGCCTCAGCGGCTTTTAGCCAGAAGGGCTTGCCTGAAAGAAAATCTGTGAGGAACTCTGCAAAATCGCTGTTTCCTCTGTAGACTTCCGCCACTTCGCTGTTGACTAGAACCCTGAGCTTTTCTCGAAATGCTTGCGACATTAGCTCCGCCACGCCTATGTTTCTGCCGCCGTCCTGCAGTTTCTCCCTCAGAAGCTCAACAACATCGGTGAATCTGCGCCGCAACTCCACAACCCACCTGCCATCTTCAATGTAAGGTCCAGAAACTACGCCGTCGTTGCTGGCGTATTTGGAGAGGAAGTTTTCGCATTCCTTTTCTCGTTTTAGAGGCGGACCCAAATGTTTCTTAACGTTCGGCAATTCGCGTTGCTCAAGCTCAAAGGCAAACACGCTAAGCGTTTTTTCGTCGCTCCAAACCGCGTCTCTGAGCACGTTAAAGTCGTTAAGTTCGGCTAGTTTCCGCAGAGCCCGTTGTGTCTTGTACAGTTGTCCCCACAAAACGTCGGGGACGGCTTCTATCTTGCCAAGCGTCAAGAAGATGAGGGGGGAACCGCGGTTGTCCAGTTTACTTGCTAAGGCGTCTGCGGTTAGGGCGGTTATTTCCGGCGGATAAAAGAACTTTTTGCTTGGGTTTTTGAGATAGGCTCTGGCTGCGCCAACGAGAGCGTGAAGTTTCTGTGGCTGAACAGCGGAAGCCACGTTTCTGGCTTTGTCCACGGGGTCAATCATGACTAGCGGTTCTAAAAAGAGGAGTTTCAGCTCTTTTTCTCTGCCTGCGTAGTAGCCTTCGATGTCTATGACCATTCGTTGCGTGTAGTTTGCGAATGTGTGGAGAGTTTCGATTAATGATTTGTGGTGCAGTATCAGGAGTTCGCAGAGGTAGCCGCTGAAGCCGCCTGTTTTTATTTCAGCCCCATAGGCTTTGATGCCTTGCAGGAACTTCTTGAGCAGGCGCACTTCGCCGCGTAAAGCGTCGTTCAAGCGTTTTTTCACGTAGTCTGTGTGGAAGGGCGTTCTGTCCGTAGCGCTCAGCCACTCGCCGGGTTTCGCATCGTAGCAGGGCACGATGTTTAATCTGACATCGCCTATGAACGCTTCGAGGTACGGGTGCTCTGCGAACCGTTCAATCTGCTTGGCGCCTCGGGTGGCTTCGCGGGCGATTTTTAGGCTGATTTCGCCGAGGGACCTGCGGGGTATGGTGGTTGGCAGGCGCATGAACACGTCAATTTCAGGTTCTTCTCTTAGCCAAGTGTCTTTTGCGACGGAGCCTTCAACTCTTACGGTGGCTTTGACGCCCTGTTTTTGGCAGGCGAGGGCTACTTTCTGCTGTAAGTCTTTGGCTAAAGCCGTGATTTTTGCTCTGTCCGCTTGCGTTGGCGTAATTTTCTTCAGGATTTCTTCGTGGATTACGTTTAGTTTCTGCATGGCTGATACCTTATGGTTGTGGGCAGAATTCTCTAAGCGTTGAGTAGATGGGTCCTTTGGGCGTTAGGGTGCTCTTTTTGAGGCGTAGGCACTTGGCGTTGATGTCGCCGAATTCGTAGTTTGCGTTTTTGGTTATGAACTCGGCGAGTTGCTGCTTGTTTCTTCCTGAGCGGACGCGGGCGATTGTGAGGTGGGGGCTGAATCCTCTGTTGTCTGGGGTGAAGCCTAAGCCTTGCAGCTTGGGCTCAAGCTGGCTGAATACGTTTTTCAGCTGGTCTGCGCCTTGGGTTATTCCTGCCCAAATGACTCTTGAGTAGCGTGGGTTGGGGAAGGCGCCTATGCCTTTGATTTGCACGTTGAACGGGGTAAACTGGACTTGCTTCATCTCTTCGAATATGTTTTCGGCGGTTGCTGTTGTGATGTTTCCGAGGAATCGGATGGTGACATGTATGTTTTGTGGTTCCACGAGTTTCACGTCTGCGCCTGTTTGGATTAGCTGGCTCTGCGCGCTCGCGAACCTGTTCAAGACGGTGTCGCTTTCGATGTCGAAAGCTAAGAAGCTTCTTATGGACTCGGACATTTGTGTTCCTCGGGTACTTTTTACATTTTTCTCTCATAAATGCTTTTTAATTTTGAATGCTGCTATTGTAGAATAAAAAAGAGTGTGCGACATGAACGCTGAGAAACTGGTTGTTGGTTTGGCTGGTATGCCTGGTTCGGGTAAGTCTCTAGTGGTGGAAATCGCTGTGGAGATGGGTTACGGCGTGGTTGTTATGGGAGACGTGATAAGGGAGGAGACGCAGAAGCGCGGGTTGGAGTTTAACCCGCAGAATTTTGGGCGTGTGATGCTTGAGTTGAGGAGGAAAGAAGGTGCCAGCGTGGTGGCTGACAGGTGTATTTCGAAGATTGAGCAGCTGGAAAGTGGGAAGGTGATTGTGGACGGGTTGAGAAGCTTAAGTGAAGTTGACGCGTTCAAGAGGCGTTTTCCCAATTTCAGTCTTATGGCGGTGTACGCTTCGCCGGAAACTCGGTTTAATCGTATTTTCCGCCGAAAGCGAAGCGATGACCCAGATGGCTGGGAAGTCTTTCATGAGCGGGACATGCGCGAACTCGGGGTGGGTTTGGGAGACGCCGTTGCCATGGCTGAGTACCTTATTATTAATGAGAACAGCAGAAGTATGGCGAAGGTTGCTGCGAAAAAGTTTATTGGGAGAATTGAAAGGAAATGGATGAGATAGCGGTTCGGGTTGAGGCTGAGGTTAACTTAACGGAGGATGAAGAGAAAGTGGAAAGAGCGGTGTCGAACATCTTTGATAATGTGTCCATTAAGATTGAGCCGTCTTATAGGGGAAGCGTTTTGGTGGCTGAGGCGGAGGGGCGGGAAGCGCTTGTTAAGTTTCGTCGTTTGCTCAGTTTGGATCGCATCAGGGCTGCTGCGAGGAAGGTGTTTTTTGGAGGTTTGAGGGGTAAGACTGTTAGGTTTTGCCTTAACAAGCAGGTGGCGTTTGCTGGTCACGTTTCCTTTTCGGAGGAGGTTGCGGAGTCTCCGCTGGGTCCTTTGAGGGTTACGATTGAATGTGAGGATCCGCGTTTGCTTGTTGATTGGCTTGCGTCGCGGAGTGCTTAGCGGGGAGGGAAAGGCTTGTCGGGAAATGCGGTGGTGAGTGAGCGGGGTGCGGTTTTGCTGGGTGATTCGGTGGCTTGTGACGCGTTTGACGCGGATAGGCCTTTGCGTGTGGTTACTCATGCGCATGCGGATCATTTGGGTGGTTTGAGGCGGAGTTTGAGGAGCGGCAAGCGGGTGCTGATGACGGCGGCGACGAGAGACCTTATTAGGGTTGTGAATGGTTCGGTGCCGCTTGATGATGGCGGGGTGGAGGTTTTGGATTACGGGGAGACCGTGGAGTGTGGTGGCGAGCGGGTTACGCTTGTTAAGGCGGATCACATTTTGGGTGCGGCTCAGGTGGTGGTTGAGACTGCGGACGGTAGCAGGGTTGCTTACACTGGGGATTTCAGGGTTGACGGTACGGAGCCTTTGTTGGATTGTGATACTCTTGTTGTGGAGGCGACTTATGGGAATCCTTCGTTTAGGCGCGCGTTTAAGGTGGATGTCCGTGAGCTTCTGGTTTCTATGGTTGAGAAGAGGCTTAGGCATGGTGCGGTTTATGTTTTTGGTTATCATGGTAAGCTGCAGGAGGTTATGCAGATTCTGCATCGTGCTGATGTTTGTGTGCCGTTTGTTATGCCTGAGAGGGTTTTTCGTGTTTCTAAGGTTTGTGAGGCGCATGGGATGCGGTTGGGGTGTTTGGCGCTTTCGACTGAGAAGGAGGGGCGGGAGTTGTTGGATGGGAACTTGCCGTGTGTTGCGTTTTATCATATGAATGCGCGGGGGAGTGTTGGTTTGGTGGGTAGTTCGCGTATTTGTGTTAGTGGTTGGGAGTTTCATTCGCCGTGTAGGCAGATTGGTGAGCGGGAGCATTTGGTTGCGTTGAGTGATCATTCGGATTTTGATGGGTTGATTGAGTATGTTCGGCGTTGTAGGCCTGGGCGTGTGGTTACGGATAATTATCGGGTGAGTCATGGTGTGACGTTGGCTAGGGAGATTAGTCGGCGTTTGGGTATTAGTGCGGTTGCGATGCCGCGGTAGGCGTGTTTGTGGGTGTTTGTTTGTGTTTATGTGTTGAACAACAGCGTTTAGTGAATATTACGACATAAGATTTATTTTACTGTGCCACCAACCTTGTCACATAAGGGTTCGGAACAAGAATCCGAGTTCGACGAGAGCGCACAGCAATGCCAGCCCCACTACAACCCGAAATCTTCCTACTGCTGGGCATAGACCTATTCCTAGCGATAAGCCTACTCTCCTGCCTCCTCGACAAGCACCTACCATGGCAGCTCCCCTACCTATACCAAGTCGCTTCACTTGCGGGCTTCGGACAACTCATCGTAGCCAAAGAGTTCATAACGTTTTTCGGCGACTACATGCGCTTCTGGTTCAGCTTCTTCTACCTGATCATAGCCCTAGCGAACATCTTGACAATCAACGTTTACATCGGCGTAATCAAGAAAATGCTCACGTACGCAAAAGCTTTCACGCTGACTGTGGCTTTTCCCTCTTTCGCAGTAACCGTGTTCTTCCTCACAAGCTACTTCGCTGGCGCGACGCATCCCGTGGCGATTTTTCCGCAGGTCTCTTGGGAAGGCACTTTCATCGGCATAGTTGGCTTCGACACTTTCGTGGTGGGATTCGGCACTTACCTGTTCTTCAAGCCAAAGTGGTGGTACATCGCCGTCGGCTCAGCCGCAGCAATAACGGGCGCAGCCATATACACGGTCTATAAGCCCATGTGGGGCACCGGCGTCTTCGTAGTTTCAGCCATAGCCCTCGCCATAGCGTGCATGATAGTTCTAAGCGTCAGCGTCTACATCCTTCTGAGGATTTGGAAAGAAACCCTTAAAGAAAAAAAGCGAAAACGGAGGTGAAACAACAAAATGAATTTGAACACTTTAAAGAACAAGAAAAGCCTAAAAATAGTGACGCTGCTAGCAGCTTCATTACTCATAGCAACTGCCAGTGCTCAGGTCTATCTGTATCTTTACATTAGTGGTAGCGTAGAAATATCCACCAACGCTGGATTAACATGGGTTTTAGGCGATAGCGCTCCAACAGGGAGTCAGATAACAGGAGTTACAGCAGATTTAACGTTACCGGTTAGCAACGGCACGCTGGCTAACTTCACTAACGTGCTTTATCTGAAAAACTTTGATGCAAGCGACCATTCCTTTACTATCACCGTTACAGCCGCTCCAACCGCAAGCCTCTATGATTCATTCACGATGAAGATTTCCGATAACTCAACCGCTGCCTCAGTACATGATATGAACCTTTTGAGTGACACAACATACTCTAGCACTATGCCTGCTTCAGCTGTTTGGCAATTAGCGTTCGAAATCCAAACAAAATCTAGCGCATCAGCGCAAACGGATACATTCAGTATTGAACTCGAGTATCAATAGCAACATCCCCTCTTTTTCTTTTTGCACCATCTTTTATTTTTTAGTCTCAATAAATCCGAATATGTTTGTTGTTCCAAAAAGACTATTAAGGAATTGTTCTATGGCAATACATCTATATCAGACACAGGAGCGAGTAATATGGAAAAATCATCTGCGATTTCAGGTTTCTATAAGCTTAGCCCCAAAGAACGCGTAGCTCTCGTCAAAGAGTTTGCAGGTTTATCCGATGAAGAATGCGCTTTGCTGCAGAACACTGGCTCCTTGTCCTTGGAAGCGGCTGACCGCATGATAGAAAACGTGGTTGGCGCCTTCCCCCTGCCGCTGGGCATAGGCGTCAACTTCCTCATCAACAACCGCGATTACCTGATTCCCATGGCCATCGAAGAGCCGTCTGTGGTGGCGGCTGCCAGCTACGCCGCGAAAATGGTCCGCCAAGGCGGAGGCTTCCATACTAGCAGCACGCCGCCCGTGATGATAGGGCAGATACAGGTGGTTGGCGTCGCAGACCCTGAAGCGGCTAAGCAGCGCGTTTTGGAGGCGAAGCAGGAAATCCTGGACGAAGCCAACGCTCAAGACCCAGTTTTGGCTTCGGTGGGCGGCGGCGCGAAAGGCTTAGACGCGAAAGTGATCAGCACTACGGTCGGACCCATGCTTATTGTGGAGTTGCATGTGGATTGCCGCGACGCCATGGGCGCCAACGCCGTAAACACCATGGCTGAAGCCGTGGCGCCGCTGATAGAGCGCATTACAGGCGGCAGGGTTTACCTACGGATAATCAGCAACCTAGCCACGAAACGCCTTGCCCGAGCCTGGTGCACCGTCCCGAAAGAAGCCGTAGGCGGCGAAGAAGTGGTGGACGGCATCGTCAACGCTTCCGCGTTCGCAGCCGCAGACCCTTACCGCGCAGCCACGCACAACAAGGGCGCCATGAACGGCA
>CAZWPI010000039.1:0-12617 GCA_964636055.1 uncultured Candidatus Bathyarchaeia archaeon | reverse complement strand
TGGGGAATATACAGTTCTGTAATCTTTTTTGACCATGCTTCAAACAACACGGTTTGCCACAACAACTTTTGCACTCTTGTTGGAGAACTGGCTGGTGGGTCCAATTCAGTTAATATTTGGGATGACGGCTATCCGAGCGACGGTAACTACTGGAGTGACTACCAGACAAGGTATCTTGGCGCCAAGCAGATAGGCAGCTCTGGAGTAGGCGACACGCCATACGTGATAGACGCGAACGACACTGACCGTTACCCGCTTATGGAGCCCTTCAACGGCGCGTTTTATGCGCTGCAGACTGCTCCGCCGGAAGTGTCGGTTCAGTCGCCGCTGAACCAGACGTACAACGGCTCCAGTGTGCCTTTAACTTTCTCAGTAGATGTTTTATCGCTAGTGAAGGATGTTAACTGGACGGGCTACAGTCTTGATGGAGGGGAAAACGTAACCGTAACTGGCAGCGGCGCCCTAACTAACGTTACGCTATCTGATGTGGCGAATGGCGTGCATAACGTCACGGTCTACGCCAACGACACGTATGGAAACATGGCTTCTGAGACCGTCACTTTCACGGTGGCGAAGCCAGAGCTTTTCCCAACAGCGTTAGTCGCAACCGCTTCTGGAGTGTCAGTAGCCGTCATCTGCATAAGTCTGCTGGTCTACTTCAAGAAACGCAATCACTAGACATCTGCAACCATATATTTCAGTTATGTGCTGCATCTAATTTTTGCGTTTTGGAGATTGAATTGTAACAAAGGGAGGAGATGTGCAACGTTGATTTTAGTGGTGCGATGAGGTTTGGACTAAAAATTGTCGGGTTAGAGTCTTTCTTAAGCGGTCTTGAAAAGTTTTTATTCGCGGTTCCGCTATCCTACGGTTGATGTCTGGCAAGGAATTCTTTGTACACCGCTATGAGCGGTTAGGCTGGAAATTCGAAGACGCTAAACCCAGACAGGCAATCAGACTAAACGTTACCAACGTTAAAGGCAAAAACCTCGAAGAAAGACTGCAAACCATAGGCGTTCAGCTTGAGAAGGTTCCTTTTCTCGAAACAGGTTACTGGGTTCGCAAATCCAAAGTTTCCGTGGGCGCCACCGCGGAGTACCTTTTGGGGTTATATTCGATTCAGGAGGCTGCAGCGCAAATCCCCGCCACACTATTCGCTGATTTGAAAGGCAGGACTGTGCTCGATGCCTGCGCTGGGCCAGGTGGAAAAACCGTGCAGTTGGCGGATTTGATGGGGAACACTGGCGTGTTAGTGGCTTTGGATGTTAAAAAACGGCGCCTTGCTGCTCTGTCAAACCACCTAGAACGTTGCCGTGTTGGCAATACGATTGTTTATCATCTTGACGCGAGGCAGGCTTCTCGGCTGAAATTGAAGTTCGACAGGATTCTCTTGGATGCGCCTTGCTCCGGAAATTTCGCTGGAGACAGGGACTGGTTTAAACGCAGAACGCTAGCGGATGTGAAGCGGAACGCGAAACTGCAAAGAGAAATATTAGCCGAAGCCGCAGAGTGCCTGCGTGCTGATGGGGAGATTGTTTATTCAACGTGCTCTCTGGAGCCTGAAGAAAACGAAGTTAACATGGATTGGGCGACAAAGCACTTGAACCTCCAAATCGAAGAGGTTGACTGCCACGGCCAAAAAGGATTAACCAACGTTTTCGGAAGCCACTTGGATGCCTCAGTGGAAAGGTGCAGGCGAATTTGGCCTGCTGAGACTCAAGGCTTTTTCGTCTGCAAACTCAAGAAGGGATTGGGAAAGCGATGAAGGCAGTAGTGAAGTTTGCGTTTCAGCTCGGCGCCAAAATTTCCTTAAACGCTGACTTCGTGGTGGAAAAGGGTGGGCGCTATTTTCTTCTGAACGAGGCTTTACTGAAAGTCGCTCGGAAAGACTTCTATTATGCAGGAACCTATCTGGGCAAGGTCAAGAACGGAAAATTTTTTCCGAGTTTCAACCTGTTAGCGATGCTTGCGAAGGGCGAAGCGAACAAAATTTTTGTTGAAAAGAAAGCGGCGTGGCTGTTCATTTGCGGCAGAGACGTCTTCCGAAAAGGAATACTATCGGTGCGTGGTTCGCGAAAGAAAGGCGACCACGTGTTGGTGCTGAACGAGCTTGGCGAGTGCCTAGGCTTTGGCAAGATAAGCGGCGGCTTGGATGAGACGGCGAAGACTGAGGTTGCAGTTAAGAACGTATCCGATATTGGCGATTTTTTACGCAGAGAAGCTTAGGCAGAGCGGGCTAGTCACTTGTAAAAATTGCTATTCTGCTGTTTTTCTCCTGTCGCCCGCCATATAAAGCATGGCACACATTATTTTAATAATTTGCGCATTTTTTGAACGTTCATCTACCAAATAAAGCGACAAATTTATATATGTTTATGTAGAATGTGATTTTCATAACATATGAAAACCAAAACTGCGAAAAATGGTGAAAAGCATGGAAGAAACAACAAAAAAAGCCATAGAATCCTTGAAAGCAAACAAAGTTCGATGGGTGCATTCAGCATTCGTAGACATCCGCGGCTTGATGCAAGACATGGTAATTCCCGCGAGAGACTACCTTAATGGAGATGCCTTCACGTCTGGAATAGGTTTTGATGGCTCCTCAGTAAGGGGTTTCAAGTCAATCGAAGAATCAGACATGATTTACATGCCTGACCCGAAGACTTTAGCTATAATTCCTTGGGCCAGCGATGAAAACCAGAAGAGTGCTATTGTACTCGGAGATACCTTGGAAGCCTTTGGGGCTAAAGAACCCTCTGGCGTATGCCCAAGAGGCTACGTTGCAAAGAGGGCCATAAAAGCAGCGGAAGAGATGGGGTATACCGGATTTTTTGCCCCTGAGCTAGAATACTTTGTCTTTTCCTCAATCGATCCAACTAAACTGACTTGGGACCTCTGGGTCAGCCCAAAGGGAGGCGAAGGCGACTCGTGGGGCGCTCCAAGGGTTGTGCCGCAATCTCCTGAAACTACCCCTGGAGGTTTTACTCTAAGACCAAAAGAGGCATACTATAGAACCCCGCCTGAAGACACAACTGTCGAATATCGAAATGAAGTCTCCTCAATACTCGAAGATTACTTTGGCTTAACGATAGAGAAGCATCATCACGAAGTAGCCACTACTGGTCAGATAGAGATCGATTTCAAATATGGCGAACTGTTGGATACAGCAGACAGAACTCTCTACTACAAGTTTGTAGCCAAAAACGTAGCTAAGAAACGCGGACTCATCGCTACTTTTATGCCAAAACCAGTTTACCTAGACAACGCCAGCGGAATGCACGTCCACTCCTCCATCTGGAACAACGGAAAGAACATTATGTACGATGAAGCAGACGAGTACGCAGAGCTCAGTCAAACGGGGAGATACTTCGTTGGCGGACTACTAGAACATGCCAAAGCCTTAACCGCCGTGTGCTGCCCAACGATAAGCTCTTACAAACGACTTGTACCGGGATTTGAAGCCCCCATCTACATTATGTGGTCTCGTCGCAACAGGTCTGCGCTAGCACGAATACCAATATACTACAAGGGAGAAGCTTATGCTTCACAAAAGCGCGTTGAATATCGAGGCGTTGACCCGTCATGCAACCCCTACTTAGCGTTCTCTTGCATCTTAATGGCTGGACTCGATGGAATCAAAAAGAAAATTGACCCAAGTGACCCAGTGGATGAAGATGTCTACAAGTTAACTGCTGAAAGACGAAAAGCGTTAGGAATCAGGGAACTTCCTACTACGTTAAAGGATGCTTTAGAAGAAATGAAGAGCGATGAAGTGATTCATCAAACACTCGGAAGCCATATATTCGATGCATTCATAGAGTACAAAACGAACGATTGGAACCAGTATTGCTTATATGTATCACCTTGGGAAATAATGAAATATCTTGATTACTAAAAAATAAGGGAAGGTGGTGAATTGTGAGAGTATATGTATTCATAAACACAAAACCAGGAGCATCCGAAGAAGTCATTAAGAGAATAAAAAGCAGCGTGAAAGAAGTTGTTCAAGCAGATTCCATCTACGGCAGGTTCGACGCTATAGCCATTATTGAAACGCCAAACCTTGAGAACATAAACGAGCTCCTCTACAAAGTCATCGAGAAAGACCCGAACATAATACACACAGAAACTTCGCTGGCACTATAAACTGAAACACAAGAGAGTGAAAATAAGTGTTGTCCAAAGACTTGCGTCGCAAAGGCTTAAGGGCTTTTGTGATGGTAAAAGTGAAGCCTGGAACTTCTGAGGATATAGTGAAATCCAGACGGATAAAGGGCGTGAAGATGGCTAATTCGGTTCTTGGCAGGTTTGACGCCGTGCTTGTAGTTGAAGCTGAAAGTCTCGAAGAACTCAAAAGAATAATCTACGAGATGATCGAGCAGCAACCCAATGTGCTTCATACCGAAACGCTAGTTTCAATCTTTCACGCAACGCTTCCAACATCTTAGAATTTTCTTAACCCCTAATTCTTTCCGAGTTTTAACTTGTTAACAAAGCAATACTGGCGGTGCGTGGTTCGCGAAAGAAAGGGGACCATACATTGGTGCTGAACGAGCTTGGTGAGTGCCTGAAGTTGCAGTTAAGAACTTTTCGGACGTTGGCGATTTTTTACGTAGAAAAGCTTAGGCAGAGTGGTTTTGCTGCTTTTCTCCTGTTGTACAGTATATAAACGTCGTCAAACATTGTTTCAGTAATTCGCGTATTTTTTGAACGTTTCTCCATAAAATAAAGCGATAAACTTATATACGTTTATGATGACTCTGGTTTCCATAACATATGAAAACTAAAAGACCGAAGCTAATGTGAGGATATGTAAAAAATGAAAAACTTTAAAGACGCAGTTTGGAAAGAAAACGTGACAGAAGCTGTCAAACAGATAAAAAAATACGAGATAAAATTTGTAAGGCTCCAATTCGCCGACATCAATGGCATCATAAAAAATTTGGCGGTATCCTCCAAGAACATCGAAGCCATCTTTGAAAATGGTCAGTCCTTTGACGGTTCATCAATAACAGGCTACAGACCGATCGAAGAATCCGACATGGTCTTATTCCCAGACCCAACAACCTTTGCGGTTTTGCCGTGGCGGGCAAAAGAAAAATCATCGTGCAGACTGATCTGCGATGTTTACACTCCAGAAAACAAACGCTTCGAGGGCGACCCGCGATACATACTCGAAAGAGCGCTGGCAAAGGCCAAACAAGCTGGTTTCAGTTACATGTGCGCTCCAGAACAGGAATTTTTCATAGTGAAAGAGACCGATTCCGAATTACCCACGCCAATAGATTTAGCCGGTTACTTCGATTTTCACCCTGGCGACCTTACCGATGCAATCCGACGGGAAATAGCCGATACAGCCGAGCAATTCGGCATAGAAATCGAAATATCCCACCACGAGGTAGCTTTGGGACAGAACGAAATCGACTTCAAGTACGACGAAGCCCTCACCACTGCTGACAGAGCGTTAACCATGAGGATGGTCACCAAAATCGTGGCTGCACAAAGCGGTTACTTGGCCACGTACATGCCGAAACCCTTCCCAGGCATCAACGGCTCAGGAATGCATACGCATCAAAGCCTCTGGAACGCGGAGGCAACCCAGAACATGTTCTACTCTGACGACCCAGACACGGGTTATCTGTCGGATACAGCCATGAACTTCATCGGCGGACAACTCGCACACGGACGCGAAATGTGCGCTGTTCTCGCTTCTTGGCCCAACTCGTACAAACGTTTAGTGCCAGGCTTCGAAGCGCCGGTTTACCTTGCGTGGGCGCACAAGAACAGGTCACCGCTCATCAGAGTCCCCAACTTCGGAGGAAGAAAAGCCGCAGCCCGATGCGAAATACGCTGTCCTGACCCGTCTGGAAACCCGTACCTTCAGTTTGCAGCGCTTCTAGCGGCAGGATTAGACGGCATCAAGAACAATACCGACCCAGGCGAACCAATAGAGCTAAACGTTTACGAAATGAGCTATGAGGAACGGAAAGAAAGAGGAATAATTTCGCTCCCCGAATCGCTGAAAGAGGCGTTGGACGAACTGGAAAACAGCAAACTAATGCGCGAAACCCTCGGCGAAACCTCCTTCGAAAACTTCCTACGCGAAAAACGCAAAGAATGGGACCTCTACCGAACACAAGTGACCGAATGGGAAGTCAACAGGTACATCAGACGACTCTAAACACAAAAAGCCCCCTTTTTCAGGGCTTAACCACTTTTTCTGTTTCTTTCAACCCTTAATTTTTTCTAATAACTTCCCGATTTCTACCGTGATCTGCTCGCGTTTCGCCAAGTCTCGAACGACCACTGCGCCGTCTTTCAGCTCCCTCTCGCCCACTATCACCGCGTAATCCACCTTTCGCCTGTCCGCGTCCTCCAAAGCCTTAGCCATTTTCCGCCCCATAACCTCAAACTCCACCGATACTCCCGCTTCCCTAAGCATCTGCGAAATCCTTAACGCTTCAGCCTTCAGCGCCTCCTGCACTGGAATGACCACGGCTTTTTTCATCCGCGGAGCCGCCAAAGGAGTTTTCTGAGCTTGCAAAGCAAGAGCTATTCGGTCTAAGCCATGCGCCACACCCACTGCCGGGGTTGGTTCGCCCCCGAAAACTTCGATAAGCCTGTCATATCTTCCGCCGCCGCCCAAAGCCACGTCCAACTCGGGTACATTTACCTCAAAAATCATGCCAGTGTAATATTCAAGACCTCTGGCAAACGCGGGTTCCACTGTTTCAACCGGACAGCCGCATTCGTCTACAAGCCACAAAACATCACGCAGATTATCGGCGGCAGCTGCAGCCTCCTCGCAACCGTCGACAAGGTCTTCTATCTTCTCCACCGTTTCAAACGGCGTCTCGCCTTTCAACTCCAACAAGCCCTGAAGAACCACACGGAATTCTTCCTCAGCTACAAGCTCAAATGCCCTGCAATATTCTTTCTTGTCCATGAGCTGCAGAATCGCGTTTTGAGTTTTATCGTCAATGTCCCTTTGGTTAAGCAACCCCCTAATTATGCCAATGTGCCCTATTTTGAAAGTGTAGTTTTGCAATCCTGCGGCTTTCATGAGATTGTTGGTGACAAGTATGGTTTCTGCGTCAGCCTCAGGCTTGTCTGAACCCATTAATTCAAAGTTCGATTGCCAAAACTCGCGGTAACGTCCGCGCTGAGGCTCATCATACCGGTATACGCTACCCACGCTGAAAACCCTCAACGGTTTAGGCTCGGTTTTCAAGGCGGTTGTAGCTAACCTCGCGATTGAAGCAGTGAATTCTGGTCGCAGCGCCACGGTGCGGTCGCCTAGGTCCTTGAAGGTGAACATGCGCTGGCGGATTTCCTCGCCGGACTTGGCGCTTAACAGTTCGTATGGCTCAACTACGGGTGTTACGACTTCCTTGTAGCCGTAAAGCTGCGCGGTTTCTCTGGCTTTGCAGACTACGAAGTTCAGCGTTTCCGCTTCTTCAGGCAGCAAATCGCGCATTCCGCGGACAGTTTGGAAAGTTGGCATTGCTTTTCCCCAGCTATTTAATGTTAATATTGAAACCTAGTGGTTAAAAAAAGTGTGTATTACCTTTTAAGCTCTCTTACTCGGTCGAGGCAGGTTTGCTTGCTTCCACCTCAAGACGCACCATGCAAACATGAGTTACGCCTGCTCCGTCTAAAGGATGCCTTTCAAGGTAAGCGCCGACGATTTCTTCTATAAACC
Source organism: uncultured Candidatus Bathyarchaeia archaeon (assembly GCA_964636055.1). Classification (GTDB taxonomy): domain Archaea; phylum Thermoproteota; class Bathyarchaeia; order Bathyarchaeales; family Bathycorpusculaceae; genus SG8-32-3. The sequence goes on along the minus strand of CAZWPI010000039.1, from coordinate 4,915 downwards.
GCTCTCTAAGTTCGGCGGGAACCCGCTCTATGTACGGCAACCAAGTTGTTCTGATCCAGCCCGCTAATCCCTCTCTGCCAGTAAGCTGCATGTCCTTAAGCAAGAGTTCGGCACGTTCAGGTTTAAGTTTCGCCTCAAGCAACCAAGCCGTGTACTCTTCCGGCGTGTAAAAACCGTATGGAAAACTGAAGCCTGAAAAGAATTTTTTCCAAGGTTCTTTGGGGAACAACTCGTTTAGGACGGAGAGTACCTCTTGAGCGTTGCCCTTTCCACCCATCTGAAAAAGCAATCTGCCACCGCTTTTCAGGCTTCGCTGTACGCCGTGAAGAACCGACTTGTGGTCGATAATCCAGTGCAGTGCCGCGTTTGAGAATACGCGATCAACAACTCCGTGAAAAGTCAGCTTGCGTGCATCCATCCTCTGGAAAGAAAGATTTGGATAAACGTCCTACGGAAAGATTTGACGCGCCAAATTGATCATATCTTCGGAACTGTCAACGCCGACCACACATCCGCTGGGCAAACATTTTGCCAGCGCTGCTGTGACTTTGCCGTCGCCGCAACCGATGTCGAGTAACGCTTCGTTTCCAGAAAGTTTGAGTTTTGGAATAAGCTCCTTTGCCCACGCGTACTGGCTTGAAGAATGCTTCGCGTAATCTCCCGCGTTCCACAAGTAATTCTTCGGCTGCTCTGCCATGCTCTCTTCCCTTCCGCAGAAAAAAACTATTTGAACGTTAAATGCGAGACTGAGTAGTAAACTATTTCTCCTCTGCGGTTCATCACAGCCAGAATCAGCTCTTTCTTTTGGCTCTGGCAGTGCCGTAGAGCTTTTGCCAAGTCGTCTATGGGCAGGGGTTTTCCCTCTTGAGTGCCCAAAACCAAGTAGGAAGCGGTGTCCTTGCCATAAGCACCCCGCTCGTAAATGCGAAAGTCGATTCCAACGCCGAAGCCTTCCCTGACCACGTAGCCTCTGCTCCTCAAGTCTCGATAAACCAAATAGTTAACCCAAGCGTTTTGGTCCGTTCTCTCATAAGACTGGAGTAGAGCTTGAAAATCCACTTCCTTCCCGTTCGCGTCCTTAACTTCCAACAGTTCCTTATCCGCGAGGTAGAGCGCCTCGTAAAAAGCCAGCGTGAACACGTCATTTTCCGCGGTGCCGTATCCACGTTGAGAGAGCGCGTCGATGCTGCTTTTTTCGGCGATTCTGACGCCTTTTTCCGTAAGCACTCCGCTGGTTTTAAGTTCTGAAGTGCTTGTGGGACTCGTTTTGTTGTCGCTCATGGTTTTCAACCGTCAGTTTAGAGTAGTTAACTCTTCAACGATATACTTTTCTTTTTCTATAACACCTAAAAACAGCAACTGCGCAGTTGCTCCGCTGGAGCGCTAACTAACGAATACAAGTTATAAAACAAGTTGCCAAATGAACTGCGTTGCAAACGATCACGGTCGAGATGGCGCTTAAAAGCCGACTTCTAGTAATTTTCGCAGGTTGTTGATCTCCACAGCGTTAGTTCCTGTTACCAAGCTTGAAAACGTGGGTTTTGCCTCTAAACCTATCGTAACTAAACGGTCTCCCTTGTAAGAAATAGTGACGGTAAGTCCCGCAGCCTTCAATACTTCAGCAATGCTCTTAAGCTGGGCAAGCTTGCTCCTGATAGATCCGCCTACCCCTGCGCTTCCAACCACATCTTTCAGAAATTCTTTGTTAGTTATGCTAAGCTCGATTTTGTTGTCTTCAGCTTTTATTTGAAGGGCTTCCACATCATCGGTGAATAAGGTAACTTCTCCAGATTTGACAACGTGACCTAACCATGTCGGTAACTGCACGCCTTCACCTCTTTTAATCGAAATCGGAAGCTACTTTTCCGCTACGTACAGGATATCTAAAACAATGGAACCGTTGATTTTGGCTTTCACCATGCCCATGTCTAAAGTGAGGTCTTGGAAACTGAGTTTAATGTCTGATCCTTTTCCCGCGAGTTTGTCAATAAGTTTCAGTAGGGTATCACTCATATCTTCAGATGTTTTAGCCATTAATAATCACCAACGTAATAGAAGACACGTGAAACATAAATATTTACCGTCTAGCTTTTGCACGTATGTTTTTATGGCAAAAAATTGTTGAAGGCGTAGCGCCCCTGAATTACAGTTTTGCATTCCTATGATAGGGCGTTAGTTTTGAATTTGGCAAAATCTTTTTGGTAGTAAACGCCGCCTTCATAGATAATCGCAGACACGTACTTCAACGGGGTAACGTCGAAGGCTGGATTAAGCACGCCTATGCCCGCAGCGGCAACCCGCTGCCCGCCGTAATGCGTGACTTCCGTGGGTTTTCTCTCTTCGATGATGACGTCAGATGACTTGTGCGCCAAGTCGAAGGTGGATTTCGGCGCTGCCACATAAAACGGCACTCCATGTTCGTGTGCTAACACCGCAACGGTGAAGGTGCCAATCTTGTTAACCACGGCGTCTTGGACTATGCGGTCGGCGCCCACCACAACCTTGTCAACCAAGCGCTTCTGCATGACGTAGCCAACCATGCTGTCCGTTATCAACGTAACCGGTATCCCGTCGCGTTTAAGCTCATAAGCCGTCAGCCTTGCGCCCTGCAGCAACGGGCGCGTTTCCGTGGCTATGACTTTAACCTTTTTCCCTTGCCTCCAAGCCGCACGTATCACGCCCAACGCGGTACCGTACTCAACCGTTGCCAACTCGCCTGCGTTGCAGTGTGTCAAGACAACGTCGCCATCCTTGATCAGCGCAGCCCCGTTTTCGCCCATAGCCCGATTCGCCTCCGCATCCTCATCCGCGATGCTCTGAGCCTCTCCAACCACAAGCGTCTTCAAATCCTCAACGTTTCCCTGAAAATCTCGGGCTTTGCCCAAAACCCTGTCTGCCGCCCAAAAGAGGTTCACAGCTGTCGGTCTGGTGCTCTTCAGCGTCTTCGCCGAGTCTTCCAGTTCCGCCAGCAACTCCGACACGCAACTCGCTTTTGAGTGGTAAGCAGCCAAGGCTAGACCGAAGGCTGCGGCTGCTCCGAGCAGCGGGGCGCCCCTGACTCTCAGGTTTTTTATAGCCTCCGCCATCTCTTCAACCGTTTTGATTTTCAAGTTCACTGTTTCAAGGGGCAATTTAGTTTGGTCTACCGTGACAACGGTTCCATCTTGCCATTCTACAGTTCGCATTCTCGCAGCCTCAGTTACCGTTTTTTATGGTTTATAGTAAGACCTTACGTTAGTGGGCTCTGTTTAAGATTTCGGGGAGGAGCTTTTCCTCATTCAAGAGGTGATTTAACGTAGGTTACGACTTCAACTGGCGCATCCTTACCGAATTTTAGCCTGTTCTTCCACTCATCTCCGACAGCGACAAGCGAGAAAACGCCTGAAATTTCCGCTTTTGCCTTTTTGACAAGGTGACCCAACGCCTCTTGGGTTTCCCCGCTTTTGATCATGTCATCCACTATCAAAACGCTGTCGCGTTTTTTGATGGCGTCTTTTGGAATGAAAAGTGTCACGGTTACACCTGAATCTTTTCCCAGAACGTAGGTTTCGTCCAGAAAGGCTTTGACGCCGACTTCTTTGTTTCTCTTAGCCAAAATAAGGTTGACGCCGAGGGAGTTGGCAACCATCGTAGCCAAAGGAATTCCGTCAACAGCCGCGGTTAAGATCTTCGTCACCCTTTTTCCAGCAAAATTCGCTAAGGCATGGTTTGCGGCTTGCTGAAGTATGTTGTAGTCGCCCACGATCTCAGTGTTGTCAAAATATCCTGTTTCGTCGAATTTTATTCGGCTTCGCAGTTCCGTTTCCAAGCCGACGAGTTTCGTCAGCACTCGCCACAGTTGTTTAGCCCTAGTCGTGTTTGGCAGAACGTGTCCTTTGGCGTATCTGCTGAGAACAGTGACTGGTAAACCGGTTTTGGAAGCCAACTCGCGATATGTTATGTTTCGTTTATACTTTGCAGTTCTCAAAAGCTCGATGGTCATCAAGCGAAGTTTTAAATCTTCTGCGTGGGTGCTCATCCTTTTCCCCCTTAAACACCTATGAGTCAAATACTAAAACACTTACTTTCTATTGTAGCTTGCCAATTTATATCTTCCGTTAAAAAAACCGAATTGCCCTTTTAACCCGTCAGGTCAACCTTACGTGGCTTCCTTTTGCGTTTTTACATCAAGCTTTTTAAAATTGAAACGTGATTCTTATGTAAAAAGGGGCGTCTGTGTGCAGAAAGCTAAGCGGTTGTTTATTGCTGCGCTTTTCGGTTCAATAATATTCGTGATCAACTTTTTCGTGCCCCCGCCTGTTAGTTACCTTCTTATAGTGGTTCAAGCTGTTATACTTGCTTTATCAAATTTTTTTGTGGGAAAAGTTGGCGCCACCTACGTAGGCCTCGTCGGCGGTTTTCTGTCCGCGTTGGCACGCCCTGCTTTTGGTCCAATCACTTTTGTCTTCACGCTTCTCTTCGGGGTCATGGTGGACTTTTTTTCTCTTGCTTTCAAAGTCTCGTCCACGACAAAAGGGGTGAACCGAAATAGGGTAATATTCGTCATGACGTTCAGCACCGCAATAATCGGCTTCTTAAGCTATTACACAACCGCCGTCTACCTAAAGATTGTTACCTTCAACCCAATGATGTCGGGGTTGGTAATTTTCGTCGCTACAGGCAGTGGAATCTCAGCAGGTTACGCAGCCTCCTATCTTTGGAATAAATACCTAAAAAGTATCTCTGTTTAAGCAAAGCATCAGCCTCGCCGCCTAGAAACCAGAGCGTTAACGCTTAACGTGCGAAGCGGATTTTATGATATATTACGATTGTGAAAATATCCCTTTTAAAGCGCCGTGACCTGACATTGCGATGGAAAAGGAGAAGGTTTCGATGAGACTCTTTCGCAGAAAAGGACGCGCAGTGAAGAATTGGC
>CAZWPI010000038.1:0-12953 GCA_964636055.1 uncultured Candidatus Bathyarchaeia archaeon | reverse complement strand
TGGTGAAACACTTTTGAATTGGGTACAATGCCGGTATGTGGCGGGCCCGACGGGAATTGAACCCGCGACCTACGGATTTCTTCGCCGTTTTCTGGCTTAAGAGTCCGCCGCTCTAGCCTTGCTGAGCTACGGGCCCACATGACTTCTTTTGAAGAAGTTTTCACTGAGAAATATAGAGCTTACGGTCTTCAATAAGCTTGGGGCATCAAAAGTGAAGACTAATATCGCAGAGTCTGCTTTGGTTTGTTGCAGAGAGGTTTTTTCATGCCAAACAGCAGTGTTGGAGAGGTTTTCCTGCTAAAAACTTCCAACAGAGCAGCAGGTGTTAAAAAACTCCTAAGCCAATTCGGCTTGGATGAGTACTCGGGGAAACATGTGGCTTTGAAGGCAAATTTTAACAGCGCTGATCCTTTTCCCGCCTCAACTCATCCAGATACGTTGCAGGCAATCGTGGAAATTTTGAAGGGCGCGGATGTTGGCGACGTAACTTTGGCTGAGCGAAGCGGCATGGGCAACACCCGGCGGGTCTTAGAGCACACTGGCGTTTTCGGGTTATCGGAAAAACTGGGCTTTAACGCAGTAGTCTTAGACGAGTTAGCCAGAGAGGAGTGGGTGAAAATTGACCATGATGGAACGCATTGGCTGAAGGGTTTCTTCATCGCTAAGCTTTTTCTGGACGCAGACAAGGTCGTTCAGACGTGCTGCCTTAAAACGCACAGGTTCGGCGGTCACTTCACTTTGTCCTTGAAGAATTCGGTGGGCTTGGTGGCTAAGAGGGTGCCGGGCACGCTTTACGATTACATGTGGGAACTGCACGGTTCACCGTTTCAAAGGCTGATGATAGCAGAAATAAACAAGCATTACCGTGCGGACTTGGTTGTCATGGATGGCATTAAAGCGTTTGTCAGCGGAGGTCCAGAAAGAGGCGCACTGGTTGAGCCTAACCTTTTGCTCGCCAGCGAAGACCGCGTAGCATTAGATGCTGTGGGCGTGGCTATTCTCAGAATATACGGCGCCAACGGGCACATCGCGGAAGGCAGCATCTTTGGGCTTGATCAGATTCGCCGCGCGGCAGAACTTGGCATCGGCGTCAAATCGGCATCAGAGATACGCTTGACTCCTTTGAATGACGAGAGCCGTGGAGATGTGGACAAGATCGAACAGGTTCTTAGAGCTGAAGGGTAGAGCGTGCTTTACTGTTGTTGCATCAGTATGTCGGGTTTGTCGCTGGTTATGCCGTCAACGCCTTTCTTTACGTACTCCGCGGCTTCTTCAGGCTTATTAATCGTCCAAACTATGACTTTTAAGCCGTTTTCATGAGCTTTCTGAACATTCGCCGTGTGCGTAAACCTGTAAAGAGGCAGCAGATAGGTCGCTTGAAGGTCTAACGCGGCTTTAACGGGGTTCTTGTGTTTCGCGTAAATCAGTCCCGTGTCCACGTCCCTGTCCAACGCTCTAACCTTTCGCAGTGCCTCTTCGATGAAAGACACTATTATCACGTTTTTCTGCAACCCGTTTTCACGCACCGCCGCCAGCACTTTTTCTTCAACGCCAGCTTCCTTCAGCTCGATGAGGACTTTCACCTTCTTGTCCAAAAAATCAAGAGCTTCCTCCAGCGTGGGGATTTTTTCACCTTTCTCCGCAGAAAATCCTTTTATCTCTTCAAGCGTAAGCTCGCTTACTAAGCCTTTCCCGTCTGTTGTTCTCTTAACATCCGCGTCATGAATGACCACAAGCTGGTTGTCCTTCGTTTTTCTCACATCAAGCTCAACGGCGTCCACGCCAATTTCTAGGGCTTTTTTGAAGCTGCGAAGCGTGTTCTCAGGCTCGTAGGCTCTGGCGCCCCTGTGTCCGATTCGTAGCATGGTAGACTGGTGGAGAATCAAGCCTTAAAGGCTTTTGTTGCGTTGTACCGTGCCTCTAGTGCTCTGAAACTGTACCCCCTCCCCTTTATATAGGTTGAACCTTGGCTTGGCGTTTTTTTGACTGTGAGAAACACTGATGCTGATAGACCCTTTCTATGTTTCTGCATTGAATTTTTATTAGGCTCCAAATATGCTGGCTTGCGCGTTTGCATTTGCTTTAATGGATTAGCCCTGAAAAAGCTGAGAAAGACGTTAAGTTTGAACCTTTTTAGATCCATGTTGTCTTGATTTCTTTGATGCGTTTAAAATGTGGGTCATCTGAAATACACAGGGCTTTTAGGCTGGAGGCTGTTGCCGCAATCATGCTATCCGCCATTGAGAGTTTGTATCTATGCCTCAGTTCAGCAGAGATTTCTGCAATCTCATCAGTCACAGGGACCACTTTGAAGTCCTGCTTCAACAATGTTGCTCTCAGCGTTGCGGTTTCTCGTCCCTCACTTGCAAGTGTAAGCCTGTAAACTTCATGAATCACGACGGCTGAAATGAACTTCTCTCGTCGCCTTTTTTCCTCTCTCATACTCTGGAGCGTTTCTTCGTCTTTTGAATAATACAACTCTACAAAGAATCGGGTGTCGTAAACTGCTCTAGACATCTTCTTCCCTGAGCTTGTCCAAAAGCTTCTTCATTTCTTCGGAAGTGGCAAACTTGACGCCTGAACCCGCAAGATCCCACGTTGACATTTTAGGCTTGAAGAGTATTCCTTCTTCGGTTTCAACAACCTCAAGCCTGGTTCCTTCCTCGATCTTGAACTTCTTGCGAAGTCTTGCTGGAATGGTGGTTTGCCCTTTTCTAGTCACTACAACCTCATTTTCCATATTCTCAACAAGTAGTACATAGCGCAGGTAATACACTTAAGTTTTTCGTACTGGTTAAGCGGTCTGGCCTCTTTTCAAGTATTTCCAAAAGAAGCGCCCTTGATTCTCAAGCCTCATCAACAAGGAAATAGCCGTCCCCGCAGGCTCACACCGTCCCTTCGCTATCGCCTTGACTACGGCTTCAACGTCCGCCTCAGCATCAATCAACGTGTAAGCCTGACCTATCACTGGACCATAATGTGCGTCTGTCCCCGCCACCTTAGGCAGCCTCAACCGCTCCGCCAGCAAGTGGGCTTGCCGCGTTGCCCTGCCAAACGGGAAAGCCGAAGCGTTTATTGCCTCCACGGCATCGAACTTGGCGGAAACGTGCTTGCCTATGCTACCTTTGAACAGGGCAAAAGGGTGGCACGCTATGGCGATGCCGCCTGCGTCGTGGATTCGGTCAACCGTCTCGGCAGCGCTTAAGCCTCGTGGAATGCGCTCCCCCACGTTTAAGCCCACAATATGCCCGTTCAGGCTGGAAACCTCCGTGCCTGGAATTATCAGGAAGCTGGTTTCTTTAGCGATTTTCAGGGCGCCTTCAACTTGGTTGTGGTCAGTCACAGCCACGGCGGTTAACCCGCGTTTCTTGGCGTAGAAAACAAGTTCTTTCGGCGTGATCACCGAATCGCTGGAATAGGTTGTGTGCACGTGGAGGTCGGCTTTAACTTGCATTCTTAACACAGCTTAAGCGTTTTTCTGTCTGACCGCCGCCAGCATCTCATCCAGCTTCTTCTCGTCAGCGTCTATTTTCCTGAAGAGCGGCTTTGCCTTGGCTATTTTGTGCCCCGCTTCCAGAGGCTTAAGGGCGTCTTCCCATCTGCTTGTGTGCACGCTTCCGCTGAGGTTAAGCGTTTGCCAGAGCCGCTCCGCCGTGGCTGGCATGAAGGGCGCTGAAACTACGGTGACGGCTTTTACTATCTGCACAGAGACGTAGATGATTGTTGCCGCTTTCTCCCTGTCTGTTTTCATGAGGTTCCACGGTTCCTTCTCGTTCAGGTACTGGTTTCCAACGCGGCTTATGCTGATCAGCGTGTTTGCGGCAGACTGCAGCTTGGCGTCTTCGAATTCTCTGGCAGTTTCTTCCACTTTGTCTCTGACAGCCTGCAGAACCACCTCGTCTTCCACCTCCAGCTTTTGCGGCTGCGGAACTTCCCCGTTGAACTGGGCGTCTATGAACGTTAATGTCCGATGGATGAAGTTGCCGAAGGTGTCGTTGAGGTCCGCGTTTATTTTTTCGAGAAACAGGTCCCAGGAGAAGTTGGTGTCTTTGCTTTCTGGACGCGTAGCCATGAGGAAGAAGCGCCAGTAATCCGCTGGGAAAAGCTCCAGCGCTTCGTCTATCCAGATGCCGATTCTCTGGCTTTTGGAGGCTTTTTCGCCTTTGAACTGGAGAAACTCGGTGGCTGACACGTTCCACGGCAGATTGTAGTCCTCGCCCGAAGCAAGCAGCAACGCAGGGAGAATTATGGTGTGGAATGGAATGTTGTCTTTTCCCACGAAATACAGCGTCTTAGCCGTCTTGTCAAACCAGAACTCCCTCCACTTTTCTGGTTCGCCGACTCGCCTACAGTACTCTATGGTGGCGGACACGTAACCCAGAACGGCGTCAACCCAAACGTAAACGGTTTTGCCCTCTGCTCCCGGAAACGGCGCGGGTATGCCCCACTCAACATCGCGAGTGACCGCTCTGGGTTTCAGGCCTTCTTTTATCCAGTTTAGGCTGAAGTTTTTGGCGTTGCTTGATATCTGTTTGTTTTCCTGCAGAAATCTGGTGAGGGGTTCCGCGAACCGTGACAGGTCGATGTACCAGTGCCGCGTGGTCTTCACGGTCGGTGTGTTTCCGCAGATAACGCAGCGCGGTTCGATGAGGAAAGTGGTTTCCAAGAGGCGCCCGCACTTGTCGCATTGGTCTCCGCGGGCTCGTTCATATCCGCAATAAGGACATTTGCCTTCCACGAACCTGTCAGGCAGAAAGCGCTGGTCGTGCTCACAGTACAGCATCTGCGTTTCTTGGCTGAAGATGTAGCCGTTCTTGTAGATTTTCATCAACGTTTCCTGCACGAACTCTTTGTGCACTGGACTCTCGGTTCGCGTGTAGTTGTCGTAGGATGCGCCCCACCGTTTGAACAGGTCGGCTACTATGGCGTGGTTTCTGTCCGTCAGCTCCTTAGGCGTTATCCCCTGCCTTAACGCTTCAACTTCTATAGGCGTGCCATGCTCGTCTGAACCGCTAACCAATAACGCATCGTCGCCCTTCAGCCGATAATACCTCGCGGCAACGTCTGCGGACAAGACTGAGCCCACTAGATTGCCCAAGTGGGGGACCACGTTGATGTAGGGCCACGCGGACGTGACTAAAACTTTTCCGAACTTAACCGCATCCTCCCGCATGCTTCAGTTTGATGCATAGAAATGTAATTCTATTACTTAATAATGCCGATAGGCACAAACAAAAAAGGTGCGACTGCTATCCGCGTGTGATGCCCGAAAAATATGGGGGTTCAGGTTACTTTTACGACTATTGTTTCTGATAGGTAGTTGAAGATTCTCTGGCGTCTTTTCGGATAGAGAATCCAGCCTAGCAGGACATCCAGCGGAAGCAAGAAGGCTTTTCCCACGCTCTCTATTGCTGCGTTACCCATTCCTATTTCGCTGCCATTCAAGCGCGTGATTTTTAGTCGCATAACCATTTTCCCAAACGATTGCCCGTAAGCCCCGTCCATGAACAGCCAGTACAGGAAGTAGATGACCCCGCCGAGATTGAAGTTGAAGAAGGGAAGCCAACCAGGCCAGCCAGACCACCAGGTAACGCCCGCAAGCAAACTAAACAGGCCCAGTATGCCTACAACCACCCCGATGATGACGACGTCTATCAACCAGGCAACGAAGCGCTCCCACCAAAACGCCAACTCGCGTCCAGAAGTTACAGGCGCAGCTGGAGCAGCCGGCACCGCAGGGGCGGCAGGCGCTTCTTCAGCGGACACAGCGGTTCCGCAAACAGGACAATACTTCGCTCCTTCAGGGAGTTCATTTCCACATTTTTTACAATAAGGCATCACAGGTTCCTCGCTGTGCAATAACGTCTAAGAGGTATATTTCCTTTTTTGCCCTTCAACACTCTTGACAATCTTTAAATTCAAAAAGCGCGTTACCCTGAACTGAGGTTCTATGCGGTATGCCATACTGCAGGAAATGCGGAGCCAAACTGGATGAGACTGCAAGGTTCTGCCATGTCTGCGGAACACCAGTGACTCCAGTGGCTGCTACCAGACCCACAGCGCCTACGAGAAGGAGACATGTCTATCTTTTACCCGTAGCTATTCTGATAGCCGTCCTGCTCACGGCGGTGGTTATCAGCGCTCTGCTCTTCTTGCCTTTTTACCCTGTGCATTTCAACCAGACGGACCAGGTCGCCAAGGCTAATGTTGACAACATGCTTGTGGACTTTCAAGCTGATGTTGCCAACGTGAACATCTTTTTCCAGAATCTGTCTGGCCGCATGGTCGTACTGAATGTAACCGCCGACGGCAATGTGGGCGTCCTTGACGACCCAAACCACGCAGTAAACGTAACTTTTAACCATGAAACGGCAAACAACTCCGCAGTGGTCATCGCCAGTGTCTCCCGCGCTACGAGGTGGCCGACATCATACAATCTGAACGTGAGCTGCGACGTGTACATAGACCCATCAGTGAACTTGAGCCTGGCTTTCAGCTCACGCGTCGGTAACATCATTATGGACGCTGACACCAAGGTGACTCTGCAAAATCTAGATTTGGAGACGACAACAGGCAACGTAGGTGTCAGCCTCTCAAAAGGCGTGACGGTCGCCGGTTTAATTTCCATCAAAAGCACAACTGGAACTGTTCAGTTCAGAATGGATGAAGCGGACGTTTCAGGCGATGTCTCAGTCAATCTTCAATCAACCACGGGCTTAGTGAACTTGGATTTGGCGGCGACCCAGAATCTTTCGGGAAATGTCACCGTGAACGCTCGAACCACAACTGGCTCCGTAAACTTATTCATGGTAATTGACAACGATGTGGGCGCGAGAATTGAGTCCGCCACGGATGTCGGAAGAATAACCGTGGATGTGCAGAGATTTTCGGGAAACCAGACGCTCCTTCAGTCCAATAATTATCCAGCGACCAGCAACTTTCTTGTGAACCTGAGAACCTCCACGGGCGGAATCAACATAAACGCCGATTACGGAGCTTCCACTGTCCTCAGCTAAGCAGATTGGTGCGAAGCATGATGCCCGTTTCCTAAATGTTTAAAACTCTCCTGCGCTTATACAGGGCGTTAAAGGTGCCGTTTTTGGCAGAATTCAGGAGGTTTACAACTTCAGAACTCGAGGAGCATAACGGGAAAAACGGCAAGCCAGCTTACATCGCTTATAAGGGAAAAGTCTACGACATTTCAGACAGTGACCTCTGGCGTGACGGCGAACACATGGGACTACACCAGGCTGGAAAGGACCTCACTGAAGAACTGGAACTCGCGCCTCACGGAGAAGAAGTATTGGAAAGAGTGAAACTTGTAGGCATGCTGGAATAGCCAGCTTCAAGTTTTCATAAGTAAAAGCATCTAGACAGCGGCTAGAAATGCATATATGTTACGCTTCATCTAACTATTTTTGAAACGGAGGTTTTTGCTTATTTTGTCTCAGCCTCATTCCATTGAAAGTCATCCGCGTATCATTTACGTGGTTGCCGCGCTTTCCGCCCTTGGAGGCCTGCTTTTTGGCTACGACACCGGCGTAATCTCAGGCGCCATACTGTTCATTAGACAAGACTTTGCTTTATCAGACTTCACTGTTGGTTTGGTAGTTAGCGCGGTGCTGATAGGCGCAGTCATCGGCGCCGCAATCGGAGGTGACGTATCTGATCATTTTGGGCGTCGCAAAGTCATCATCGCCGCCGCCGTAATCTTTGCTCTGGGCGCCGTAGGCACAGCCACGGTTCCTGATGTAAGCCTGCTAATTTTAGGCAGAATCGCCGTGGGAGTAGCCATCGGAATCGCGTCAGAAGTCACCCCTCTGTACATCTCGGAGATGTCTCCATCGAGCATGCGGGGTTCTCTGGTGTCTCTGAACCAGCTGGCGATAACCATCGGAATCGTTGTCTCGTACTTGGTGGATTTCTCTTTATCAGTCTTTCAAGGGTGGCGTTACATGCTTGTCTTAGCGGCGGTTCCAGCTGTAATTCTCGGCATAGGAATGCTCCCGTTACCTGACACGCCTAGATGGCTGATTAACCATAATGAAGCGGACAAGGCGAGAAAGGTCTTGAAGCGCATCCGCGGCAAGGATGATGTTGAAGGTGAAGTGAAGGAGATTCAGGATGGCCTTAAGAAGCAGCAGGGAGGAAGAGCTGAGCTTTTTAATCCATTGGTTAAGCCAGCATTAATAATCGGCGTGAGCTTAGCTATTTTTCAACAAGTTACGGGAATAAATACTGTTATTTATTATGCACCAACGATTTTCCAATTCGCAGGAATCACATCTGCATCTTCCGCCATTCTGGCAACCGTTGCAGTTGGAGTCGTAAACGTGATACTGACCATCGTGGCGATTTTGCTGTTAGATCGCGTGGGACGCAGACCACTGCTGCTTATCGGCTTGGCAGGAATGTCCTTAAGCCTAACACTCTTAGGCGCAGTCTTCTTCTTACCCAGCCTGCTCAGCTCGCTAGGCGACTTGGCAGTTATCGGGCTGATGCTTTACGTCGGCTCTTTTGCGATCGGTTTAGGACCCGTGTTTTGGCTTTTGATTTCCGAAATCTATCCGCTGAGGGTTCGCGGGTTAGCTATGAGCATAGCAAGTGAAGCTAACTGGGGCTCTAACCTCATAATCGCCTTGACCTTCCTCACGCTTGTGCAATTACTTGGGCGATCAGGGACGTTCTGGCTATACGCTTTGGTTGGCGTTGGGGCATGGGTCTTTGCCTTTCTCCTTGTTCCAGAAACCAAAGGAAAAACCTTAGAAGAAATAGAAGAGCACTGGCGGAAAGGGCTGCATCCACGCGAGATGGGAAGAAAAAGAAATGACTGAAGCAAATCCTAACGCGCCAGGGCATCCAGGCATGCAGCCTCGATGGACGTCAAGCGCCAAAAGCGGCATAGGCACAGCCGTCAGCCACCAAAGCCGCGTTTGGTTCACCATATCACACGGGATAATCGACGAAGTCTACTATCCCAATCTGGACCAAGCCGCCACTCGAGACTTTGAATTCTTGGTAGCCGATGGCTTCGCATTTTTTTCTGAGGAAAAAAGAGAATGCGAACACGAAATCGTGCAGGTGCATAAGTACGCGCCCTGCTACCGCCTCAGCAACACATGTAAACGCTCGCGGTATCGCATAACCAAGACTGTGGTCACCGATCCAAGACGGAATGCGCTGTTGCAACGGGTGCGTTTTGAACCGCTTAAGGGAAAGCTAACCGATTATGACGTTTACGCGCTTTTGGCACCGCATATAGGCAACCGCGGCTACGGCAACAACGGATGGGCTGGCACGTACAAGGGCATACCCATGCTTTTCGCCAGACGGAACGGCACAGCCCTAGCGCTTGCGTGTTCCACGCCATTTAAAGCTATGAGCTGCGGCTACGTCGGCTTCACCGATGGCTGGCAAGACATAAGCATCCACAAGAAGATGACATGGTTCTATCCGAAGGCTGAAGACGGCAACATCGCGTTGACCGGGCAAATAGACCTTTCAGCCTGCGGCGGCGATTTTGTTTTAGCCCTAGCTTTCGGAAGAAACTGGGCAGAGGCAGGACAAAGAGCGCGCGGTGCCTTGCTGCAGGATTTTAATGAGACCCTAAGCTGTTACATAGACGCATGGAAAAACGTTCAGTCGCGATTCCTAAACCTCGGCGGCGCCGGCAACACCGAGGTTGACTATTACCGCGTAAGCACGGCGGTGCTCAAGATACATGAGGCAAAACGTTTTCCCGGAGGCGTAATCGCAAGCCTCTCCATCCCATGGGGCTTTGACAAGGGAGACGACGACCTTGGAGGCTACCACATTGTGTGGCCTCGTGACCTAGCCGAGGCTGCAGGTGCCCTGTTGGCAGCAGGAGACTCCGCAGGCGCCCGACAAACGCTCTCATACCTGATGTGCACTCAAGAATCTGACGGGCACTGGCCACAAAACATGTGGCTGGACGGCAGACCCTACTGGGGAGGAGTGCAAATGGACGAAACCGCCTTCCCGATTCTTCTCGCAGATGCCCTGCGGCGCATGGGCAAGCTGAACGGGTTAAATCCGTGGCTGATGGTTCGCAGAGCCGCAGAATTCCTGTTACGCAACGGACCTGTTACACAAGAAGACCGTTGGGAAGAGGATGGAGGATTTTCACCCTTCACTCTCGCAGCAGAAGTCGCCGCACTTCTCGCAGCAGCCGACTTCGCTGAAGCTGAAGGAGAGGACCAGGCGGCCACGTTTATGCGTCAAACAGCCGACATCTGGAACTCCAACATCGAACACTGGACTTACATAACCGACACACCCCTATCAAAGCAGGTCGGCGTAGAAGGCTACTACGTGCGCATAGCCCCGCTTGAAGTCGCAGACGCCGCTTCCCCACTTAGAGGCTTCGTGCCCATAAAAAACCGCCCGCCAGCCGCGAGGAAGCAGCCGGTTTCCCAGATTGTCAGCCCAGACGCCTTGGCGCTGGTGCGTTTCGGACTGCGAGCCGCCACAGACCCGCGGATCGTGAACACCGTTAAAGTGATTGACGCGCTTCTTAAAACCGAGACGACAACTGGACCAGTTTGGCACCGCTACAACCAAGACGGGTACGGCGAGCACTCGGATGGGCGACCTTTTGACGGAACCGGCCTCGGTCGAGGCTGGCCGCTTTTGGCAGGAGAAAGAGCCCATTACGAGCTGGCTAAAGGAAACGCCAGTGAAGCACGAAAGCTCGCCCGTGTCATCGAGGCGCAAACGGGTCCCTGCGGTCTCATTCCTGAACAAGTGTGGGATGCACCTGACAGTCCAGAACACGAATTAGCTAATGGGCGTCCATCGGGTTCCGCCATGCCTCTGGTCTGGGCACACGCCGAATACATCAAACTACTTCGCTCCATGCGCGACGGGCAAATATTTGACACGCCGCCTCAGACTGTGCAACGCTACCAAAAAGGCAAAGTTGCCACGCCGTTCGGCTTCTGGCGCTTCAACCACAAGGTACGCAGCATACCTGAAGGAAAAATGCTCCGCGTAGAAGTCCTGTCTCCAGCCACAGCTCACTGGAGCGTGGACAACTGGAAAACCGTGGTCGACACGAAAACGCTTGACACTGGATTAGGCGTCTACGTGGCGGACTTGCCAACAGACGAGTTGCCTGCTGGCGGGCAGGTGCGGTTCACGTTCTTCTGGCTTAAGACCAGCCGATGGGAGAACACCGATTTCGCAGTTGCCATCCGAAAGCAGCAATGACCTCGGCAGGAGCCTCTTCTTGAATCAGAAGATTACCTGCAGGACGCTGTCGACTTTTTTCAAGTTAGCCACTGCAGCCTTTGCCTCTTCCAAGCCTAATCTGCCCTGTTTCTTGAGCTCATGAAGCGCTGAGACTACGCTGAAAAGTTCATCGAAAGCTGCTTTTACCCCTAAATTGTCATCCATGCACGCCTCAAAGCCTGAAACGATTCTGGCGGCAAGCCTTTTTGCTGTTTCACTGGAATTGGTTGCTTCCGCCTTTTCCAAATCTTGCACCATGCTCTTGAACGCGTCTAGTTTGCGGCTGGTTTCAGCCAGCTTTTCCCAAGTGAAGTTCAGTTTTTCCCTGTACTGCCCGTAAATCAGGAAGAAGCGCACGTGGTCTTCTCGGAAGCCCTTCGCCAAGAGGTCGACGGGGTAGTACACATTTCCTCTGCTCTTGGACATTTTCTTGCCGTCAACGAACAGGTGGGCGCCGTGAAGCCAGTACCGCGCGAACATCCTGCCCGAAACAGCCTCTGCAACCGCGATGGTGTAGTCGTGATGCCGCACAAGATTGTCTATTCCGCCGCAAGCCATGTCTATGGCGAACCCGAGGTGTTTAGTCACCATGGCAGCGTCTTGAATATTCCACGCGGGCCTGCCCCTGCCGATTTCCATCTCCCAGCACACGCTATCACCCTTCTTGCAGCCATGCCACAGGACGAAGTCGCCCCTGTTCCACGGCGTGCCAGGATAAGTGTCCAAGTGGAACCGTCGCTTCTTGCGTGGCCATTTGCTCATGTCCAGATGGGCGAGTTTGCCGAATCCCTCGAACTTTAAGGGGTCAAAATACGTGTTTTCTGCGCCCTTGTGCCTGTGCCAGTACGCGTAGCCTTTCTCCACGAGCGTTTTGATGAGTGCCGCAGCTTGGTCCACGACCGTTGAGGCTCTTACCGTGTAGTCGGGCATCTTTATCTTCAAGAGTTCAAAGTCTCTGAAAAACTTGGTTTCGTTCCGCTGGGTTACCTTCTCCACTGAGAGGTTTTCTTTTTTTGCTTCTACGATTGCCTTATCTTCCACGTCTGTCAGCGTGATTAGGCGCGTAACGCGGTAGCCCAGGTACTCCAAGTAGCGCTGCAGTACATCCTCGAAGAGGAAGGTGCGGTAGTTTCCGATGTGCGCGCGCTGGTAGGTTGAGGGTCCACACGTGTACATTTTGACCTTCATGTCTTCACGTGGTTTGAAAAGCCTAAGTTTTCGGGTTAAGCTGTTGTACAAGCGAAGCAAGAGACGAGTTTACTCCTTTTCGAGTTCTCTCAGGACCTTTAGCGCTTCCTCGATGTGCTTTTCAGGTTGAAACTGCGACGAGAATACGTGGCGGACTACGCCTTTCTTGTCTATTATGAACGTGACTCTTCCTGGGATTATGCCCATGGTTGAGGGGACGCCGTAGAGCTTTCTGACCTTGCCGTCTTCGTCACTTAACAGCAGGAAGGGTAATCCGTGGTGGGTGGCGAAAGATTTGTGCGATTCCAAGGTGTCTGAGCTTACGCCCAGCACTTCCGCGCCCAAGCTTGTGAAGACGTCGTACCTGTCTCTGAACTCGCAGGCTTCTCGCGTGCAGCCCCGCGTTTCGTCCTTGGGATAGAAGTAGAGGACGACGTTCTTTTTGCCGAGGTATTCTGAAAGCGTCACGTTGTCGCCCATCTGTGAGGGAAGCGTAAAATCAGGTGCTTTATCTC
>CAZWPI010000037.1:11409-13206 GCA_964636055.1 uncultured Candidatus Bathyarchaeia archaeon | reverse complement strand
TTGTGGCTCTGCTGCTCCCAGAGTACACCCTGCTGGCTATGTTCGGCGCATTAGCGTTACTCTTTCTTGCACAGCAGCTGAACTTCTACAAGATCGTGATGATGCTCAAACGCTTCATCCAAAACACGCGAAGGCTGTACTTCGAAAACAAGCTTAAACTCCGCACAGGTTTCAGAGATTACAGGGATACTGAACTAGAAAACAGTAGCCGAATATGCCGTTGACCCGGTAACGGATGCTGCGTAAAAAACCGCTTCTCAGCTTAGAGGTACAAAGAAAACTGGAAAATCCGCGTTTTCCGCGGTTACTTGTTTGTCATCTCGTTGATCTGCTGTTCCATCGCGTGTCCGCGGCAGTAAACCAGAGCTTTATCGACTCCTGGCACTTTCTTCGCAGCGTCTCTTATGTCGGCTGCCAGTTTGAAGGCTATGGGGCAGAAGGGACTCGTTGGGATGAATTCTACTTTGACTACGCCTGGTTCTTCTTCTTTCACGTTCGTTATCATCTGCATCTCGGCGAAGCTCATGCCTGTTTCAGGGTCCTGCACTTTGCCTACTTCTTCGCGGACTTTGTCTTCAAGTTCCGTCAAGCTTTTTCACCTTTCGAATCTTGCATTGTTGAATAAGAAACGGGCATAGCATATAAACTATTTCAAAAGCGGTGCACAGTTATGTAAAGTATAGATGGTGTGAGCAAGCGTGTGTTGGAGTTTTCTTACAATCACAAAGCTATATTAGAAGCGCAGACTCGATGAGTCAAGATAGCCTTATGGGCGTTGAGGGTAGAATGATGTGACAACGTCAATTGTAGCGTGTCCACACTGCCATTACAAGTTCAATTATGAATTTATTCCAGGAGCGTCAATCTACTCCATACGACTGGGAACACAAAGAATTTTCAAATGTCCCCACTGCAAAGAACTCCACAGATTCAGCATTACACATTTTGGCACAGACCCTTCACTGCCAACCTATGGAGATAATGCGGAAACAGGGATTGGCGGCAGGATATGGGCGTTGATGCTCGGTCCCATGATAGTGCTCATCGTCATAGGCTTCGTATTGCGGTTCGCAATCGGGTTTCAGCATCCTCTTTTTCTATTAATTCCAATTACGCTCGGAATTTTGTGGGTATTTGTGTACGTCGTTTATCTGTTCGTGAAAAGCGGTCGATACACAGAATACAAAACAGACGAGGTGAAGTAGATGAGTGTTGGAGAATTTACGGTACAGCCACCATCAGGTTTGGGATTAATTCCGCTGGTAATTCTAGTCGTGACTGGGGCAGTTCTTATCATATTAGCCTTTGTCACTGGACGACGCGCAAAAACCGTTAGGGCAACCTTTGCCTCATTGATAATCATAGGTTTAGTGGTCATTGGATTGGGGATTTGGCTGTTTTTTTCGACTAGAGTTCCGTCAACGATAACCGTAGGTTCGGGATACGTCAGCATAACCTCTCCCAGCTTCGGAGGCACTGGAAACCTGAACATCACCGCTAGTGAGATTACTTCTGCGTATGTTGGGCAGATAGGTTCAGGGAATTTGACCTTGTCAAAGCAGCATGGGACCAACTACGATGATTTCAATGTGGGCGTGTTCACGTTGGGGAACGGAGACACCGCTTACGTGGTGTCCAGCAACTCCACGGACCTCATAATTCACCTGAACACTGGCGACTACTTGATACTTGGGACTTCGAACACGAACGCTCTGGCCTCAAGTTTTTCACAATCAGTTTACCCATTACAGAAGCAAATTGCAAGCTCAGGCATCCAAAATCTACCAGTTCAAGATT
>CAZWPI010000037.1:4398-11309 GCA_964636055.1 uncultured Candidatus Bathyarchaeia archaeon | reverse complement strand
CTCGTTTACGAAGACGAAAAGGTGATGGCTTTCCTTGACATTAGACCTCTAAACGAAGGGCACACTCTTATCATACCTAAAGCGCATTACGAGAACATTTTTGACATTCCAAGGGAACTCATTGAGTATATTCACGGAGTTACCAAGCGGATCGCCATCGCCGTGGAGAAAGCTACAAAGGCTGATGGAATCAGCATAATTCAGCAAAACGGAGAGGCTGCTGGTCAAGAGATATTCCATTTGCACGTTCACGTTATTCCCCAGTATGAAGGTCAAAAGCTGCCTAGTCCCAGCGAGGTTTCACAAGCAGACAGAGAAACACTGGATCAAACCGCAGCGAAAATACGAAAATACCTTTAGGCTATGCTAACCCTGATTTGCGTTTTTACGAACGATGTGCGGCAACCATCTGCAAGAACTGTTTCGTGAACTGTTTTTATTTTCATTTTTATCCATATTTTGCAAAACATTTAAGCGTCAGACTCCATGTACTTGTGAAAGATAAACATTAAGGATAAAGAAAATGAAGCCCCACGTCACCCTCGTGAATCCACCCGCTCCAAGTGGGTCCACTGGACATTTGCCCTTCGCCCTTTTAGGTTTGGGGTATTTAGGTGCTGTTCTAGAAAAAAACCAGTACGATGTTGACGTGATTGACTGCCAAGTACTCCAGCTCTCATTTGAGGACTTCAGAAGTGAACTTGGCAAGCGCAGACCCAACATAGTCGGATTTACATCCACCACACTCACCTACAATCCCGCTTTGAAACTGGCGAAAATCGCCAAAGAGGTGCTGCCAGACTGTTTAACTTTCATCGGCGGTCCTCACGTCACGTTCTGGGATGACAAAGCACTGGAAGAATGTCCAGACTTAGACGTTGTTGTGCGGAAGGAGGGTGAATACACATTGCTGGAGCTTGTGCAAAGAGTTGAAGCAGGCAAGAGCTTCCATGACGTGTTAGGCATAACTTACAGAAAAGACGGAAAGATTATTCGGAATCCAGACAGACCCTACATAGAAGATCTGGACGCGCTTCCATTCCCAGCTCGCCACCTGTGGCCTATGGAACGCCTTCGAAAATACGAGGACATACTCTACTTGGCGGCGAGTCGAGGCTGCGTTTTCTGGTGTGAATTCTGCGCCACGGTTCGAATGCATGGGCGCAAATTCCGCATGCGAAGCCCGAAAAACGTTGTGGACGAGCTGGAGTTTCTCCACAAAACATATGGGGTCACCAACTTCACGTTCTGTGACGACGCATTCACCGTCGAGCCAGACAGAATCGAAGAATTATGCAGGCTGATTCTGGAAAGAAAACTGAAGATAAAATGGAACTGTGGAACCCGCGTGGACATGCTTACAAAAGAACTCCTCCTTAAAATGCGCGAAGCAGGCTGCATCTCCGTGTGGTCAGGAGTTGAATCAGGCTCACAAAAAGTCTTAGACGCCATGCATAAAGGCATCACCACGGAACAAACTGAACGCGTCTTCGGTTGGATAAGAGAGCTCGGGCTGAAGCCGGTTCCAAACGTGATTCTCGGCTTCCCCGGAGAGACCAAGGATTCCGCTTGGGAAACGATAAAATTCGTTGAGAAGATAAGCCCTGACGAAGTCGGCTTCTATAACATTGCCACGCCTTTCCCGGGAACGCCCCTGTACGATCAGGTCAAGAAGAACGGTTGGCTGAGAGTAACCGACTTCGACAAATATGATACGGTGACGCCAATTTTTGAAACGCCGTGGTTAAGCATGAAGGAGTTAAAGGAAATCCGAGAACAGGCTTTCCACCATTTTTATTTGCGCCCTACCTATATTCTTCGCATGTTCGGCAAGGGATGGATGTACGGTTTTTCGGCGATAAGAACAGCCTTCGCGCATCTTCTCATGGTAGCAAAATCCAAATTTTAGCGCTCATAAAGCAGGCACGAACGAACTCAAAGAACTTGGCTAAACCACTAACGCTGCAAGAATTCCGCCTGCCAAACCTAAGGCTACGGGGAAAGGCAAGCCGGGAAAAATTCCCTTCTTCTCCAACACTATCAGGGTCAGAAAAGAGCCAACCACGATGCCGATTAGAGAAACGAGGGCTGGCAACAAATTTGGCTGAAACTCGAAGAGTATGCTTCCGACAAGCATGGAGTAGAAAACCAAGTCGCCTAGACCCATCTGGATATCCTTGAAAGAGTAACTTAAACCTTGAAGCTGGTCAAGTCCTGAATGAGCTATTTTGCCCACGGGTCCGTAATAAACCGCAAACACATCGTAAACCGCCAAGAAAACAAGAATCAGCACGGCGCTTAGGAAGGGTATGGACGCGCTGAAGAACACTCCAAGCCCACCGCCCAGAAGCACAACAGCGATATTGCGGGCTTTGCTGCCTAATCGGAAAATGGCAAGGTCGAAGACCACGGTCAAAAGCACGGAGAGAGGCCAGACCAAAAAATCCAAGTTTGCCGCATAAGCAAAGATGGCCGACAGGTAAATCACCGACAACAGGAAAGAAGCGGTCGTCAAAGCAAAAGCGATGAGAGCCGTTATCAGTTTACGGCTTTTCCGTTTAAGCAGAATATAAAAAATCGTGGCGCTTAAGGCGATGAGAATAACAAAGTAGAAGGCGTTGCCGAGGGGGGCTGAAGGGTTGTCCCCTGAAAAAGGCGTAACATTGACAGGTGGCAGCGGCTGAACTATAAGCAGGTAGGCACAGCCGAGTCCAAACAGTAAACTCGCCAGTACCGGAACCAAGTATATTAGTTGAGCGCTAAATTTTTCAGTCATGGCTCTTACCCTAACTTGTTGATGCTTATCGCAGCGTGTAAGTAACACTTGTCACAGAATAAGCTTTGTTTTTTATCTGTGTCGGAAATGGAGTTTGAAAAATGCATGACACACGAAGCACGCGAACAGTGCCTCAACCCCAAAGTGTGGCCAACCTCATGAACCGCCTCTTTCAACGCCCTCTCCAAAAAAACCTCCACGTTAGGCGCATCACCGTAAAATTCAGGTCTAAGCCGCCACAAGGATATCAAAGCGGCTTTCCCAGGGCAGGCAGCCTCTCCAAACACAAAATTCAATTCAGGAACAAAAATATCTGCGTCCACAACGCCTAAAACGCGGTTCACACCTGTGTTTTTAACGGCGTAGCCTTGAACGTCGCTTAGAATCGCATGCGACCGATACTGCTTACGCTTTTCATCGAACGTTTCCTCGCGGAGAGAAAGCGCCCTGTCAACCACCACACACGTTGTATCTGGAAACACTCGTATCAAGCCTTCACAGATTCGCAGCAATACGGCTTCATCTACGTGCCCGATGGGTAGAACTCCAATTTTCATAGTTGCGCTCTAAACCTCAAAAGTTTCGCCGGTCTTCGGTGCAACAGCATCCAAGCCAAGCTCAGATTTAGCCCAGTTCGCGAACATCTTGCAATTTTCTTCATCGCCGTGAACAACAAAAACTTTCGGCTTTCCACCGAGCTTTCGCAAAGCATCCTTTAGTTGACTTGCCCCGCAGTGCGAGGAGAAATCAAAATGTTCGTAACGTGCTTTAACTTTGCGCACTTTGCCGTCAATGGTGCAGACCCCTTTTTCCAGAAGCTCTTTTCCAGGCGTTCCAGGAATTTGATAACTCACCAAGAAAACAGCGTTGCTGGCTTTTTTCCCTATCTTCGACACATAGAAAGCAGCTGGACCACCCTTAAGCATGCCTGCCGTCGAGATAATCACACCAGGACTCTTGATAGCCCTTCGTCGGTCTCTCCAACCTTCCACCCAATCAACCGAGTGCATGGCGTTCATGAACAGCTTCGGGTCTCTAAGGAACTCTTTGTAGTTCATGATTATTCTGCTTGCTTCACGCGCCATACCATCCAAAACAACAGGGTACTCAAAGTGATGCGCCGCAAGGATACATGCCATTTCCTGTGACCTCCCAACCCCGAAGGCTGGCACCAAAGCGATTCCGCCTTTCTCCACTACTTCCGTAACGGCGTCCACGAAGCGTTTTTCCAGTTCTACGCGGTTCGTGTGGTCTTCGTTTGCATAGGTGCTTTCTATGACTACGGCGTCCAAGTCTTCGTAATCCATGGCGGCTCCTGCCAGAAGTTGGCTACCTGTGGTGTTGAAGTCGCCCGTGTAAAGCAACCGTTTACCCTTAGCCTCAATCAGCACTTGGGCGCTTCCAGGCGTGTGCCCCGCGTTCAAAAGCTGGAAACGCATGTCACCCACCTTTTCTTCAACGCCGAAATCCAAATGCTTGTTGCTCTGCATCATAGTTTTTAATTCCAGATATTCAAAAGGCAAATAGTACCCAGAAAGGTGAATGAAATCTTTGATTAGAAGCTGCGTTAATTCTAAATTCAGCTTGTTAGTGTACAATGGCGTTTTTCCGGCGATGTAGAATATTGGAAGAGCACCTGAATGGTCAAGATGGCTGTGGGTTAAAATTAACGCGTCAACTTCTTTCGGGGGCACGTGCATGGGAAAACCAGGTTCGTGGTCAAGCATCACTCCGTAATCTAACAAAGCCTGAGTTTTTTTAGATTTAACGGCTATTCCTATTCTGCCGACCTCGCGAGCTCCGCCCAGAAATCCAACCTGCAATCAGTACCAATCCTTTTCTTTGACATCTAAGGAGTAACCATGAAACTGACGTGCTCTTTTAAAAATGTATTGACCTTGTCGTCGAATGTGCGGCAACCAAACCTTTCTTTAACGCCTTAAGAATCTCATCAACGTCCAAGCCCGCTTGGACTTCTGTGTAAACAGTGAATAACTCTGATGGCTGATGCGCGTCGCTGCCAGCCACGCCAGGCAGCCCCATCGATTTAGCCAGTTCTTGAGCCAACTTGTTGGAGGATGGTGAGGAGACGCCGTTAAGAATTTCGATGGCGTTAACCTTGTAGTTCCTCGCTAAGTCGCCCATGCCGTACTCGCGGTAAGGGTGAGCGACCACGGAAACGCAGGCATTGTCTCGGGCAAAGTCAACAACGCCTTCCGCGGTCCACGGTTTAGGCGGCGTTTCCTCGGTGCCCAAAACCAGCAAATCGCCTTCAGCTGTGCTTATCTCCACACCTGGAATTATCAGGATGTCAGGGTAAGCAGAAGCGAGCTTTTGCGTTGCGCTGATGCCTTTCGCTGTGTCGTGGTCGGTTACGGCTGCGACTTTGATGAAACTGTGCGCCACAAGTTTTTCCACGAGAGTTTTAGGCGTTACTGTTGAATCGGAAGAATATGTGGTGTGGATGTGCAGATCGGCTCTGATCAAGGTTATTCGCTCAGGTGTTTTCGCAGAATCATCTCTAAACGAGTTAAAATGTTTTTGCTTCCTTCCGCTTTGATGTCTAGGTGTTCGAATGCTATTCCCTTCTTTAGACACGACTTAGCGCATTGCACTTTGACGCTGTCTCCCCATTGCTGAGGGTCATGAAGCAGCACAACAGTTTTGTAGTGCGTGCGCCTGACGTATTCTGACACTTGGGCTGCCACGTAATCGACGGTTTCTCGGTCAAGCGGAAGCGCGATTTCATGCTGAGAGAGCGGATAAACCTCGTCAAGCTCCAACGGAATCACGCCGAACGGCGCAGCGTAGAAACAAACGTGAACACTGCCTGAAAGCTCTTCGCCTAAACGTTGGAAAACCTGCCGAATTATTTTGAAGTCATGTGCTTTGTGAAAAGGTTTTTTTCGTGTTTGAGGCGCAAGCAAGAGAACGCGTGCGTTTTCAGGCGGGGAATAGCGTTCCAGCAGACGTTTTCTGTAGTGGCTAACTTCGGGGCGAGATAGGCTGACATGGCTGAAAAAGAAGAGGCCGCTTTTTTTCACGGCTGGACTGAATTTTTCGATGAAGTCTTCGTGGTTTTTCAGCTTTTTCAGGGCGGTGAACAGGGCTGGGTGAGCGTGAGTTCTCATTTCCGCGTGCTCCCAGAGTCTGCCGTCTCTTATGGCCTGTTTTATTCGCTTCAGCTCAGCTAAGCAAACGTAAAGGTTGTGCTCAGCCAGAAACGTTTCCCGTTCTTTTGGCGTTTTCGCCATGACTTCTTGCGGAGTCTCGCTTATGCACTTTGGGCATTGGCAGGGAAAATAGTCAAGTTCGCTGAGCCGCCAGGTGCCGTTTTCTGTCATGTAACGGTTTTCTCGGGCGTACAGCGCATAAGCGGCAGAATCAAAGAAGTCGCAGCCCAAAGCCACTGCTAAAGCGAACATAGCTGGGTGTCCAGCTCCGAAGAGGTGAAGGGGTCTTTCAACTGGCAAATTCATTTTCGCCGTCATTATCATCTCAGCTAGAACATCGAAGCGATAGTTTTCCATAACCTCGGTTGGGCTTCCAAGCGCGTGCACCTGAAAAGGCAGTTTGCCCATCTCCACGGCGGATTTTGCCACGAGGTCCACATGCCTTCCTCCTTGAACCGGTCCTACCCAAAGAATGTCGTCGCGTGTTTTGGTTTTGAAGAAGTCTTTGGCTCGCTGGATGGTTTCCTCAACTGTTTTTGCGGCATGAGGTTTTGTTATTTTCCAGCCCGTGGGTATGTCCAGGATGGTGGCTATGTCGCTGCCTATCTGCTCTTGGTACCGCACGATTTCCGCTTGGCTTACTTCGATGTCGCCGTAAACGAGGATTTGGTAGGCTCCAGAATCGGTCATCACTGCGCCGTCGAAACCCAGGAACTTGTGTACGCCTTGCGTTATTGGCTGGTTTTGGAAGCGCTTCTTGAGGATGTACGCGTTCGTTATGACTGCTTCAAAGCCGAATTTGTCCTTGAGCTTTTGTGGCGAAACCAGTTGGATGTTGGGGTTTATGACGGGAAACAGGAGTGGGGTTTCCACTGTGCCGCTTTTGGTTTTTAGCTTGCCGATTCTGGCGAGTAAGTCTTTATCTTTTATCTCGAAGCTCATCTGTGAACCTAAACAAATCA
>CAZWPI010000037.1:0-4298 GCA_964636055.1 uncultured Candidatus Bathyarchaeia archaeon | reverse complement strand
GCGCGTCGCTTTCTGAATTCTAGCATTTCTGTTTCTTTTGCTGTGGGCGGAAAATTATGAGCGTGCGAAGGGTAGTTTTTCAAGCTGATTTGCCTTGCCGAAAATGAAGAAGGCGATGATGGAGTAAATGGGGTAGAACCACTCCATTGCAACCCAGTAGCTTCTCGCAGGCATTATTACAAGGTTGAGAACGAGGGCAATGTCGTCGATGTTGATTAGCGTGAGGGCTACAAGGTAGGTGACGAATATGCCTATGGTTAACGGGTTGATTTTTATGCCTCCTTTTTCTCTGCCGTAGAGCAAGAAAACGGTAATCGACAGCAGTGGATACGCCGTGTCAAGCAAGCGCCAGAAGGCAAGCCCGAAAATTGTGTCCAAATTGCCAACTTGCCAAGCCAAATGGGCGTCTCCGAAAGTAACCAGAATCACGAGCATGCCGAAGGCAAGCGTCAGAATCTCAGTTTTCAAGCTCATTTCCTGAGTTCACCTGTCGTCTCTTTTCAAATCAGTGAGAACAGCATACGTAGCAGTATATATTTGTACGGGAATCAGACGGTTAAAGCTCGAAAATGGTCAGCGGACAAGGTTGAAACAGTTGTTAACATTTTTCATGTTGCTGCTAAATTGTTTGCCTTGGTGATTTGCGTCGCGGCGAAAGCTAAAGGAGGTTTTATAACCGCCAAAAAACATACACGGCAAAGAGCAAAAATGCTTCACGACATAAAAACCATAACTTTTGGCGGCGTAAACTGCTACCTCCTAGCAATCGACACTGGATTTATCCTTGTTGACACGGGACTTTCTAAAAACCGCGTGGACATTGAAAGAGAACTGGAAAGCGCGGGCTGCAAGCCTGAAACACTAAAGCTTATCCTGTTAACTCATGGCGACTTCGATCATAGTGGCAATTGCGCGTATCTCCGCGAAAAGTACGGGGCAAAAGTCGCGATGCACAGCGGGGACAAAGGAATGGTTGAACACGGAGACCTCTTCTACAACAGAAACGTTAATTTTCTAATTAAGATACTGGGCAAAGTGATGCTGTTTTTCTTGAGGTCAGGCTTGAAGAAGAATGACCGTTTTACGCCAGATATGTATGTTGAGGATGGTTATGACCTGTCGGAGTTTGGATTTGACGCCAGCGTAATTCATTTTCCAGGGCACTCCGCGGGCTCCATCGACGTTCTGACAAGCACTGGTGATCTGTTTTGCGGTGATTTGCTTGAGAATACGAAAAAGCCAGCCAAAAATTCTATAATCGCCGATAAAGAGGCGTTTGATGCCAGCGTCGAAAAACTGAAGCAACTGAAAATTGAAAGCATTTACCCTGAGCATGGGGAGCCATTCCCGATGGAACTGTTCATGACAAACCAGCCACAGTCTTGAGTTAGGTGTTTGAAAAAAACTCGTAGAACTGGGTTACTATTAGAAGGTTTTTTATAGCAATGCACTACCTTCTTTTCTTTCACACATTAAGTGATTTCGATGATACTTGACGAAGCCGTGGATTCGATTAGAAAGCAAAGCAGTGACGGCGATTTTCTTTATCCATGCTACGAGGCGAATTGCATTTCGAACATTCCCGGAAAAGTGCTTGACTTGTTCGGTGTCAAAAACGAAAGACCAAAGCTTCCGATCGAAGTCGACAAGGGGGTTGATGGGGAAGTGGATAAGGTTGTGCTTTTTGTTTTAGACGGCTTCGGATACAATCAATTTTTACGTTATTATAAAGATTACAGGTTTTTGGCTGATCTTGCTGAAAAAGGCGAGGTTTCGCCGTTAACAAGCGTCTTTCCTTCACAAACCACCAATGCTCTTACAACCTTAAACACGGGTTTGACTCCTCAGGAACATGGGCTTTTTGAGTACTTCATTTACCTCAAGGAGGTCGGTTCGATAGTCAACACTCTGCGTTTTGAACCGTTAGGGTCTAAGCGTCGAAATGAACTTTTAGAGAGAGGGTTCAACCCAAACATCTTGTTTAAAGGAAACACCATTCAAACCACTTTGAGAGAAGCGGGCGTCAAGACATTTGCACATCTCTACGTTTCAGACGCCTACAGCCCCTATTCAAAACTGCTCTTTGACGGAAGCACGATCGTGCCGTCTTTGAAGTCATCAGATTTGATTGTTAAGCTAAGGAAGAACCTGGAAAAAACCGAGGGACCTGCCTACTTCTTTGTGCACTTGGCGAATCTGGACACGATAGCTCACGAATATGGACCGCACAGCTACGAATACTGCGCAGAGCTGTCAGTAATATCTTACTTGCTAAACAAGGAGTTAGTGGAGAAAATCGACCAGAAAACGGCAAAAGAGACGCTGGTTTTGGTGACCGCGGATCATGGCGGAGTGACCATCGTTCCTAAAGAGACAACGTATTTGAACTGTTTCCCAGAGGTGGTAGAGAATCTGCAGTGCGGCAATGGAGGAAAACGCATTTTGCCCACTGGGAGCCCCAGAGACGTTTTTCTCCACGTTAAAGAAGAAAAGCTGACAGAGACGCGAGAATTGCTGTCGCAGAAAATTGGTGCCAAAGCGCAGATCGTTGAAACCAAAGAGGCAATAAAAAACGGCTTATTCGGGTTAGGCGAAGCGGGAAGCGAGTTTTTTGATAGGGTGGGAAACCTGCTGATTCTGCCGCATAGAAGCGAAACGGTCTGGTTTGAGCATTTTAAGGGTAGAAAATTTAGCCTCCTCGGTCATCATGGGGGGCTGAGCGAAGATGAGATGCTGGTGCCGTTGGCGGTCACCCAACTCAGCAACCTGAAATAGCTTGAGAGCATCATAAATACGTTGGTTTGGCACTTGCTACTCTGAACAGCTACTCCCTCCCTTATATAAAGACCGAATAGGAGAAATATTCTGGTGCAGCGGGCCGGATTTGAACCGGCGAACCCCTACGGGAAAGGATTTCTCATAGGGCGCCTTGGTCAAAGCGTCGATCTTGAGTCCTTAGTGGAACGCACTCTGATGCGCGCTCTTTCACCTTTGACCTGGCTTGGTTACCGCTGCGCACAAGCCTAACAAAATTTGCCGTTCTTTCTTATTAATCATTTCCCGCAGGAAGCGGTTGCGGCTATTCTCTGTACTTCTTTACGTAGACTACTGCGCCGACCGCGGCTAGGCCTCCGCCGACTCCGCCGCCTATGAAAATCCCGTACACCGCAAAGAACGAGGGTTCCTCCACCGTCACCATCACGGTCTCGCTTTGGCACTCGTAGACGCTGCTGTTTCCGGCGAAGGCGGCTTGAACCATCCAGTCTCCCGTGTCTTCTGGCCGGAAGCTTGCGGTGAAGGTGCCGTTGCCAAGCGCCATGCACTTCACCGTTTCTGTGGCGTTCACGGACATGAACGTGACGGTTACGGGTGCGCCAGCGGCTTCCGCGGAAAGAGTGCCAGTAACGGTTATATTCTCGCCCCGAGTCACCGTCATGCGAGTGGCGTTAAAGTCGGTTATGGCTGAGGGATACTTCACCGTAAAGTTTCCAGTCGCCGCAAGCTGGTTCTTTATCGTATCCGTGACTTGAACCTTGTACTCCACAAAGCTGCCTGCCTCCTGCTGCGGAATCGTAGCGTTGCAGGTCATGTTGCTGACCGCCATATCAACTTTGGTAGCGTTTTTCCAGTTGTCAATCGTGTACAGCAGCGTGGCGTTCTCCAACTGCGTCGTGTTCGTGGCATAGGCAATTTCCGTCTCATCCGCCGGGGTGACTTTCTGCGGAAACGTCAACGGGGACAAGACGCCGCCGAAAGTAGTTTTAACCATGAAATCTATGGTGCCTCCGCCGACCTCACCCATCAAAACCAGATGGTAGACGTTTTTGCCTGGAAACGGCTGGGTGTAGTTCAGGAACATGTCTTGCCCGTTGTACTCGCAGCTCGCGTACGCTACGCCGCGGTATTCCTCGCTTTCAAGGTTGTAGCCGCCCACATCGCTCAGGTTGCCGTAAAGCCCCGGCTCCCAGGGCAGCGAAACGTTGTTCACCGTGAGCGATTTCGCGTTGCTCATTAAGTAGAGTCTGGCTTCGTACATGTCCAGCGTGTTTGGAACGCGTACCCACAGCTCTATCTGCGGGCTGTCGGTCACGAACTCGTAAGCCCAACTGGTGTTGAACACCGGGGTATCGGCGATTTTTCCGCTTACCGCCTGTGTGTACCACCTGTCACAGTCTACATGCTCGATTATCATGAAGGTCGCCTGCTCTGCGCCGCTGCTTTCTCGCGCATCATTTACAATCACGAACGTGTAGTTGCCTGAGCTGGCGGGAACGAAAAACGGGTCGTCAACCGTGGTG